>CBDUFA010000106.1:0-5579 GCA_965366295.1 uncultured Hyphobacterium sp. | reverse complement strand
TGCCGCCGGACCTCACCCCGCTCGACGCGGCGAAGGCGCTGCAGCAGCGGGCGGCGGCGCTGGGCGCGGCGGGCGAGATCCGCGCCGCCGAGGCCGCGGCGCGGCTGGCCGACCGGATATTGCGCACCGAATACTGGCTCGGCCGGGTGAAGCCCGCCGACACGCCCCCGCCCACCGAGGCCGAGATCCAGGCCCTGCGCGCCGAGATCGGCCACCGTCTGGACCGGCTGCGCGGGGTGCAGGCCGAGGCGCGGGAGGCGGCCATGGACACGCCCTGGCGCCGGGACGGGTGAGGGGTGAGGGGTGCGGGCCGGCGGCATCATCCCTGCCCAAGCCACATAAGACTCCGTTTTCCTCCGGTCTCGCGCTACGCGCGGCCGGAGGATGAAGGTGGAGGGGGTTTCCCTTCCCCTCCCCTTGATGGCTGAGGATCAAAGAAAGCTCCGGTGGAGCTTTCGACATCCGAAGCGTCGGCGGGGTGGGGTGACGATCAAAATGCCCCCACCCCTACCCCTCCCCACACAGGGGGAGGGGAAAATTGCTGGCGTTGCTGGCGGCGGCATGTCTCTCCCTGACAGGCGGGTGCTACCAGGTCTCGCTGACCGGTACGCCGTCGAGCACTTCGCCGATGCGGCGGCGCGTGGCCACGCTGGTGGCCGCCGGCAGGGCGCCGGGCAGGCACCAGATTGTCTCCGCGATCTCGCCGCGCTGATCGGGTTCGCAGGCCTGCCAGTCCTTCACCACGTAAAGCGCGATGTGATCGCCGCGGAATTTCGCCTCGTTGGAATAGAGCGCGAACAGGTGCGCCGGGCCGGTGAGCTCAACCCCCGCCTCCTCGCGCAATTCCTTGTCCAGCGCCGCGCGCAAGGTCTCGCCGCGCTCCACCCCGCCGCCGGGAAAATGCCAGCCGGGACGGTAGGTGTGGCGCACCAGGGCGATCTCGCCGCGTTCATTGAACACCAGGCCCTGCACGCCGAGCGTCATGCCGCGCACGCGCCGCCAATGGCCCTGCATCAGCGGGCGCAGCACGGGTTCCAGCCGCAGCCGCCAGCCCGTCATGACCGCGCCGAGGGGGGATTGTGCGGCGCGCAGTCCCGCCCTAGCAGGGCGCGCCAAACCCGGCTAGAAAGCGGGCCAATCGGTTTCGTTGTCACGGAGTTCGTCATCATGATGGCACTGGTCGCCCTCGGCATTCCCTTCATCCTGTTCGCGGTTCTCAACCTCATCGAATACAAGCGCGTCGACTAGCCCCTAAAGCAGACGTCGAGGCCCGCAATGTTCGGTGTCGAGGACTCTCTTCCCATCGCGTCCGGCTTCGTGCTGGCCGGCATTCTGATCCTGCTGTTCGGCGGGGACATGCTGATCCGTGGCGCCGCGGCGCTGGCCAAGCGCGCGCATATCCCGCCGCTGCTGGTGGGCCTCACCATCGTTGCCTTCGGCACTTCGGCGCCGGAGCTGGTGGTGTCGATCGACGCCGCCCTGTCGGGCGCGCCCGGCCTCGCCCTGGGCAATATCGTCGGCTCCAATATCGCCAATGTGCTGTTCGTGCTGGGCCTGCCCGCGCTGGCCGGCGTGATCGGCACGCAGATGCGCGGCGTGCGGCGCAATGCCGTGTTCGCGCTGCTCGCCGGGATCGCGCTGGTGATCGTCTCGCGCGACGGGGCGATCTCGCTGACCGAGGGCGTGGTACTGTTCGCGCTGATCTTCGTCTTCATCGGCCTCCTGGCCATGTCGGCGATGAAAGCGCGCGAGGATGACCCGCTGCTGGCCGAGGTCGCCGAGCTGGAGGAAGCCGCCGGCAAGAGCTCGCTGCCGGGCGTGATCGTCGCGCTGGTGGTGGGCATTATCGCCCTGCCGCTGGGGGCAAACCTGATCGTCACCGGCGGCACGTCGGCAGCCAGCCTGCTGGGCGTGTCGGACGCGGTGATCGGGCTGACCGCGCTGGCGATCGGCACCTCGCTGCCGGAATTTGCCACGGTCGTCGTCGCCGTGATGCGGCGCCAGGCCGACCTTGCCATCGGCAATGTGCTCGGCTCGAACGTGTTCAACGTGTTCGCCGTCGGTGGCGCGACCGGGCTCGCGGCCGGCCTGTCCGGTGTGGACCTCGCCGTGCCGGAGCAGTTCATGCGCTTCGATTTCTGGGTGATGCTGGGCTCGAGCGCCTTCCTCGCCGCCTGGATCTTCGCCGGGCGGAATGTGGGCCGGCTGGCCGGCGTGCTTTTCTTTGGCGGCTATGTTGCGTATATCGCGGCGCTCTGGTGGATGAACCCCATCCATTTCTAGCTAGCCGAGACCGATGACGCCTGCCCGCCTGGAAATCACGAAGGACTTCACCTTCGAGGCCGCTCACTATTTCGAGCACGAGGCCAAGGACCATCCGTTTGCGCGGCTGCACGGGCATTCCTTTGCCGGGTCGGTGACGCTGGCCGGCGAGCCCAATGACAAGGGCTGGATCAAGGACACCTGGAAGATCGAGCAGATCGTCGCGAAAGTGATCGACCAGCTGGACCATCGCCTGCTCAACGAGGTGGCCGGGCTGGACAAGCCGTCGCTGGAAAACATCTGCGCCTGGCTGTTCGACCGGCTGGAAGCCGACCTGCCCGGCCTCGTCGCCGTTGAAGTCGGCCGCCCATCCTGCGGCGAGCGCGCGGTTCTTCGGCGGGGTTAGCTGGCGGCCATTCATGGGCAGGCAGATAGCACCCGCGATGGCACCGGACCGCGCCGGTCACCATCGCTAATATCGCCCCCTGATGCCGTCTCTGCCGATTCAGGCAAGTTTCGCTATTAACATCAACCAGCGCTCATGGTTGGCTGTTCAATCAGATTCCGTGATGGGGGGGAGCAAGAGCATGCTCGGATTTCTCGCAAGAATTTCACTTCTGGCCGGCGTCGTGGCGGTTGCCTATGCCGGGTATGAATGGTTCGTCATGGGCGCGAATTTCAAGCTCGTGGCCTATATCGCCTGCGCTATTGCCATCGCCATCATTTCGACGGTCTTGCGTGTGCTCGGCTGGCTTGTGACAGGCCAAGATCGGGGAGAGGCGTTAGAGGGCCGTTCCCGCCCGCTATCAACCCTGATCGGCTTGGTCATTTTCTGGGGCACCACGGCCTACGTCTATTATCTGGCCCCACAGGGCCTCGCGCCCTACCTGTTCTAAAAACGCGGCTTCAAATCTCTGCCGAATCTGCGCCTGGCTGTTCGACCGGCTGGAAGCCGATCTGCCCGGCCTCGTCGCGGTCGAAGTCGGCCGCCCGAGCTGCGGTGAACGGGCGGTTCTTCGGCGGGGTTAGGGCCGCCGGGCGTCGAACCCGTCTATTTGCGTGCTCGCTTGCGCACAGGCTTGGACGGCGCGGCAGTGCCATTGGCGGCGGCTTCGAGATCCCTGGCCAACCTCGCCTTGCGCAACCGGTCGGTCAGTGCCGCGCGTTCCTCGGTCTGTTCCCGAAGAATCTCGCGAACGGTCGCGTCCGTGATATCGCCTTTGGTCTGCGGCTTTTTCTCGGCAAACGAAAAAATCGAATCGTAATTGGATTTGGTCATGAAGTTGGCCTTTGCGAAAGTGAGGATAACGAAAAGGCCGGGATGGTTCCCGGCCTTTCAGATAATTTTGCAATGACCGCGCGATCAGGCGCACGGCCAAGCCGGATCAGGCCAGGACCAGATTATCGGCTGCGCTCTTGCCGGAGCGGCTATCCTGAACCACTTCGAAGCTGACTTTCTGACCTTCGGTCAGCGAACCAATGCCGGCGCGTTCAACAGCCGTAGCATGAACGAAAACATCGGAAGAACCGTCTTCGGGCTGGATGAAGCCGAAGCCCTTGGTGGTATTAAAGAATTTCACGGTACCAGTTGTCATGGCGATTTCCTTTCAATCGATGACAGAACAATACGGTTCCGGGCCAGTTGGCCGGAAACCACGAGTCGAAATTGGAAGGGAAAAGGCCGGGAGAGCGGCAAGCCGCCATTCAGGAATAATCGTCAAACCATATCGATGCCGCGATTATAGCACTTCAATTGTGTCCGGATTGTGTCCGTTCCATTCGCCCTTCGGGAAATCCGCCAGGGGACCGTCAAAAAGGCGGCGCTGAAACCCATCGCCTGACAATGGACCGCCGTAATCTTGCGCCGGTAATTCCAAGCGCTCAAGCGGCCGCGAAGGCACGGGCCTGAGACGTACCCCCTAAACCTGCGGGGCATTCTCCCAGCGGCCGCCGGCATCGGCATATTCCTGTGTACCCTTGGTGAAGACGGCGTCTTCATCGATCGTGCCGCGCGCGGGAATGTCGGGCAGATCCTTGATGCGCTCATAGATCGGCGCGAAGTCCTGGTTGGCGGTATCGTTGAGCAGCTGCTCGAAACTGTCGATCACGAAATAGGTCTGCTGGAAATCGTCATAGCGGTATTGCGTGCGCATGATGCGTTCGATGTCGAAGCCGATCCGGTTGGGCGATCGCCCGTCCAGCGCGACCACGCTCTCGGCAAAGGACGAGACGATCCCGGCACCGTAAATCTTCAGCGCATCGTCCTGTTTGATCAGGCCGAATTCCACCGTGTACCAGTAGAGCCGGGTGATGTTTTCCAGCGTGTCGAATTTCAGCGCACGCAGGCCGCCGCGCCCATAGGCCGCCATGTAGTCGGCAAAGGTCGGCAGGCCGAGCAGCGGGGCGTGGCCGAAGACATCGTGGAAAATGTCCGGCTCCTGGAGATAGTCGATCTCCTCGGGCTTGCGGATGAATCGCCCGACCGGGAATTGCCGGTTGGCGAGATGGGTGAAGAAAGGCTCGTCGGGAATCAGGCCCGGCACGGTCACCAGCTTCCAGCCGGTCAGTGCTTCGAGCTTCGGATTGACCTCGCGGAAATCCGGGATCTTGGAATTGTCGAGGCCGAGCGCGTCGAGCCCGTCATAGAATTCCTTCACCGCGCGATTGCCCAGCATTTCCTTTTGCCGGTTGTAGAGCTTGTGCCACATGGCATGTTCGTCATCGGTGTATTCATCCCAGCACTGGTCGATGGTGTAGTCGTCACGCACCTGACCGGCTTCCACCTGGCGCTGGACGATCGGATCTGTTGTCGGGACGCGGAGTTCGACCATGAGGGCCTCCAACTGGTTTCATTTGTAACCAAATTACGTTGCTTCGGGGCCGACTCCAAGGGGGCTGCGGCTTGAAACCGCATCCGTTCGCGCCTATTCACGCGGTCTTCAACTGCTGCCGGTGTCCGCCTCATGCCCTCCATGCAAATCGAAATCACCTCGCTGCGCGTGCCCGTCTCCCTCGGCGTGCATGATTTCGAACGCAAGGCCCGGCAGGATGTCACGGTCGATCTGGTGATGACGCTGAAATCCGTGCCGCAGGACGATTCCATCGGCGAGACCGCGCATTATGACGAGGTGGCCGAGGCGGTGCAGCAGACGGCCGATCTGAAGCATTACGATCTGATCGAGACGCTGGCGCTGGCGATTGCCGAGCGGGTGAAGGCTTTTCCCGACGTCGCCGCGGTGACCGCCAGCGTTCACAAGACACCGCGCACCGTGGCCGCCGAGCGCCTGACCGCACGGATCACGGTCTAGAATTCAATC
>CBDUFA010000105.1:0-5587 GCA_965366295.1 uncultured Hyphobacterium sp. | reverse complement strand
GGTTGCCTCAATCGCGCGCGCTACGGCATCAGCTGGGGTGCGATGGGCGCGGCCAGCTTCTGCTGGCATGCCGCCCGTGAATACGCGCTCGAGCGAATTGTCTTTGGCAAGCCGATTGCGGCCACCCAGCTGGTCCAGAAGAAGCTGGCCGACATGCAGACCGAGATCACGCTCGGCCTGATGGGCGCGCTGCGCCTTGGCCGCATGCTCGATGACGGCGCCTGGGTGCCCGAGGCCATCTCGCTGATGAAGCGGAACAATTGCGGCAAGGCACTGGCCATTGCCCGCGAGGCGCGTGACATCCATGGCGGCAATGGCATCGCCGAGGAATACCATGTCCTGCGCCACGCGATTAACCTGGAAACGGTCAACACTTATGAGGGTACGCACGACATCCACGCGCTGATCCTCGGCCGGGCCCAGACCGGCATCCAGGCGTTCGCCTGACGATTCCAATAATATCAGGAATGAAAAGGGCGGCTCCAGGGCCGCCCTTTTGCTATTCGAAGATTTTCAGCAGATCGCCCGCGGACCCGCCTTCCTTGATCTCTTTCAGCCGGGCATAGATCATGGCGACCGAAATCAGCGTGATCGGCGTTGTCGCGGCGCTGATCGCGGCGTTGATAACGCCATACCACCACGGAAAGGCGAAAGGTTGTGTCGCCAGCGCTTCCAGCGACCCGGAGCCCGCCGTCATGGCGCCGATCATGATACCACCGACCACCGCACTCACGAGCCACATTATGATGATCAGGAGGACGATCACACCTACGATTGCCCAGCGATAATCCTCGGTCAGCGAGATGCTGCGCCCCAGCCCACTGAACCCGGCCTTCTCGAAAACAATTGCCGGGATGACCACGTAGAACATGGCGGCAAGATAAAGGCCCGGCACGATCAGGAAAAGGAAGCCAAGCGCCATGGCGATGCCCGAAACCATGCCAAGCAACAGGATTGGAAAGAAGCCCCGGACGGCCGCACCAAGCGCCGCAGACAGTTGCGCGCCCTGACCGAGCCGCAGGCTGATCGCCACACGGACGATCACGGCCTGCACCAGAATGAAAACGATCCAGAACGGGATCATGGTGGCATAGCTCGCCATGAGGATGGCAAACACATCGTTCGGATTAGAGGCAACAAGTGACTGGACAACCCGGTTCAGGACCAGTTCGAGCAGCAGATACGGCACGAACACGATGATGAAGAACATCGGGAAGTGCCGGAAAAACAGGCCGAACGTGCTGGAAATGATATTGCCGACATCAAGCGATGCCTTGGCGGCTGCCGGTGCTGGCTCAGGTGTATCCGTCATTTTTCTCCCCTCGATTCCATGTTCGCCAAGTGTGAAGCGGATTCGCATACAATCAATGGTTATCCGGAATCCTCATCCCGGCGATGATGCTTGTCGTCCCGCACATCGCCAAAGAGCTGCTTCTGTTCGAGGAAGGCGCGCTGTGCCTTGTAGAAGGCATGCAGGAAGGCCAGCGCGCGGTCGTCCGCAACCGGCTCGTCATAACCGATCTTCCGGCAGATCTGGCGCATCACCTCGAGCAGCGTTTTTTGCATGTCTTTTTTCACCGCCTGATCCAGCGGATTGGCGCGCAGCAGCGTTTCCAGCGTCTGCAATTCAAAGCGGCCGTAATGCTCGAGCTGGCCGGCAGAGAAGACGAACTCCTCGTCAGCACCGGTGGTGGACAGATCGGGAAGGAGCAGGATTTTCGGCTGTCGCACCACATAGGTGTTGGCGAGAATGTCGCCGATCCGCTGCCGTTTCCTGTTGGTCAGTGGCACGATCAACAGGATCGCGATCCAGGCGATCAGCACGAGAATCCAGACCAAGCCAAGCGATTGCGAAGCCAGGATCATCGTGCCCGGAATGAAGACCTCGACCTCCTTGAGTATATTGCGCGCCACGACGCCATGCGTGGTGAGCCCGCGCCCGTCTGCGGCGAGCACCCGCAGACCGGTCATGCGCTTGCCCAGGGTCTGTCCGTTCCAGAGCAATTCGGTCAGGATGTAATAGGGCGCACGGATGAAGAGCGACAAAAGGAAAAGAAGCGTGATCGCGGCATCACCGCCCATGTTGAAAGGCAACAGCGCGATCACGATCACGATGGCCAGCGCGCCGAGAAAAGTGAGCATGATGTCGGCGATCTGGGCGCCGGCCCGCCCCATCAGCGTTGCCACTTCAAAGCGGATCGGCACGCCTTCCGGCGGCGTCAGCACGGCAAAGCGCTGGCGCTTTTCCGCCAGCCGCGCCGCCTCTGCCGGTGTACTCGCGCGCGCCATCAGCGCCGCCCCCAGCCAGGCAGGAGGAACCAGGCCAACCAGAGCGCACCGATACCCCAGCCGATGATGATACGCATCTCGGTATCCTGCACTATCTGCCGGCCGAAACCTTCAAGCAGTCCCGCGACGAACAGCATGATGGCCGAGATCACCGCGAGTTTCACGGCGTCCTTCGAGGCGATGCGTAATGCATCCTTGCGCGACACGTGCCCGGGAAAAAGCACCGCCAGCCCCAGCATGAAACCACCGCCGGCCGCGATGATGATGGCGGACAACTCGGTTACGCCATGGATGGAAAGCCAGCCGAACACCTCGTAGCCGAGATCGCGGCTCTCATGGAGGCCATAGAACGCCCCCAGGACCAGCCCGTTGAACAGGGTCAGAAGAAAGCTCGGTACACAGGCGAAAACGCCAAGCGAGAACGCAAACAGCGCGACGCGCGTATTGTTGGAAAACAGGAAGGCGGCAAATATGCCGAGCCCTGCCAGCGCCCCTTCCCCGGTATCGAAGATCGCATCGCGAAGCGTCTCCGTGCTGGCCCCGGGATGGCGCCCGCCAGCCATCTCCAGCGGCATGAATGTGTAATACCAGGACTGGTCCTGCATGAAGAGCGCATAGGCGATCACCACGCCCAGCGCCATGGCGACAAAGCCCATCATGATACCGATCCAGCTTCTGCGCATGGCCCGCGGGCCGGACCGCAGAAAGAAACGGCTGACCACGCCCGATAGGGTTTCCTGCGGCGCATAGACGGCGATATAGGCGCGGGCGACCAGGGCTTCGAGATAGGCCAGCAAGGCCTTGTCCAGCGAGATGTCGCGGGCCACGGACAGGCTGGTGGTCGTCGACCGATAGAGCCGCGCGAGCTCCCGGCTTTCCTCGAAGCTGAGCTTGGCAGCCGCCCCGCGCTCGGCCCGCGCGACCAGCTTTTCCAGCGCCAGCCAGTCGGCCTCGCGTTGCTCCCGGAACCGGGCCGAACGGATGCGCGCCATTTCCGTCATACCACCTCGCGAGCCTTGAGGTCGAGATAGGTCGAGACGAGGCGCGGGGTCAGGCGGTCGGGCTCGACATCCAGGCACAACACACCGAGCCGCGAGAGCCGCTCGAACACGATGCGTCTTTCCCGCACGAAGTCCGCGGCGGCAACACTGGTGGCCGCCTGCTCGATCGAGATGACCGGTTCACGGGTCAGGGCTTCGGTCTGCGGATCACGCAAGGCCACGAAGATCACAAGGTGCTCGCGGGCCAGGTGCGCAGCCTGCTCCACCATCAGCTCCGCGGTCGTCGTATCGATGAAATCGGAAAAGACGATCACCAGGCTGCGGCGTTTGAGCTGACCCTTGAGCGTTGCCAGCGCGAGCGTGTGATTGCTTTCGCGGCTCTCATAGGCGAGCTCGGCCAGCATCCGGCGCATTCGCGGGAAGGCGGGCCGCCCGGGCTCGGGAGGCAACCACAGGCGCGGCCGGGAGTCATAGGTGAAAAGGCCCACCTGGTCGCCGCCTGCAGCCGCCGCCCAGGCCGTGGCCAGCGCGGCATTGATGGCGTGATCGATCTTCGGCAGGCCGGCGATTTCCTCGCGCATCAGATAGCCGTTATCCAGCGCGATGATGATCGAGTGATTGCGTTCCGCGCGCGTCTCCTTCGACAGCATGCGCCGCTGCCGCGCCGAGCGCTTCCAGTCGATCCGGCGCAGGCTCTCGCCCGGCACATAGTCTCGCAGCTGGTGAAATTCCGACCCTTCGCCCTCGTTGAACGTGTTTTTCTGCCCCATCAGGCTGGTGCGGACCTGCAGATCAATCTCGCCATTCAGCACCGGCCGGATATCCGGCATCACCGCAATGTTCTGCGAGATTGTCGCCTTCGGAATGAATTCGAACAGGCCCAACCGGCTCGGCCAGCGCATCCAGATATCGCTGAATGTCCAGCTGCCGCGACCGGTTCCGGTCACCTCGAATTCAATAACCTGACCGCGGCTGTCATCCTCGACGAAATCAGGCCCGTCGAGTCCGCCCGGCCAGTCGAAATTCAATCGCAGTCTGCCCGGCAAAGGGCGGCGGAAATCCAGACGATAGCTGACGGTCTCGCTGCAGAATAATTGTAGCGGACCGGAAATCTCGAAGCGGGGCCGCAGCCGGAAACTTGTCACGAGATCGAACAGGACCAGCACACCGAGTGCCAGCCACGGCAATGTCAGCGACACGCCATTGCCGGTCGCAGTCGGAAGCATCAACCCGGTGACGACAAGCGCTGCCAGGGCGAGCCAGAGAAGACGGGCCGCTGGGCGCACTAGCGCGGCACCTCGATACGGCCGAGGATTCCTGTCAGCACGTCATCCGGCGTCCGGCCCTCGATTTCGGCGGTCGGTCCGAGCACGACTCGATGGCGCAAGGCCGGCAGGAAAAGGTCGCGGACATCATCGGGAATGGCATAGTCCCGGCCATCCAGCGCGGCGGCAACCCGCACCGCACCCGCGATGGCATCTGCGGCACGCGTCGACGCGCCCTCGCGGATATCCGGATCGTTCCGGGTTTCCCGCACCAGGTCGACGATGTAGGTGATGATTTTCTCATCAGGCTCTGGGCAGCCTTCAGCTGGTCGGCGGTCATGACCGGTGAAATACCTGCCGTGCGGCCAGCGAAATCCAGCGGTTGCGCCGCATGCCGCCGCAGGATTTCCAGTTCGGCATCGCGCTCCGGGAAATCCAGCACGATCTTGAACAGGAAGCGGTCATTCTGGGCTTCCGGCAGCGGGTAGGTACCCTGCTGTTCAATCGGGTTCTGTGTCGCGATGACGTGAAAGTGCTCACCCAGCTTCAGGTCCTGGCCGTCAATCGTGACAATGCCTTCCTGCATGGCCTGGAGCAGCGCGGCCTGCGTCTTCGGCGGGGCACGGTTGATCTCGTCGGCCAGGAGAATGTCTGTGAAGACAGGCCCTTTGACGAGCCGGAAGGCATTGGCCGAGAAGTCGAACAGATTGGCCCCCAGCACGTCGCCCGGCATCAGGTCAGGCGTGAACTGGATACGTCCGAAATCCAGTGCCATGGCCGCCGCGAAACTCCGCGCCAGCAAGGTCTTGGCTGTCCCCGGGGGGCCTTCGAGCAGGCAATGGCCGCGCGAAAACACCGACACAAGCAGCTGGTCGATCGCACCGTCCTGACCGTGAACGGCCTTCCGGATTTCCTGCCGCAGCGCGTCAGTGCGGGCGGCGAAGTCTTCAAGCGTGAATTCGGTCATGTCAGTTTCAGCGCCTTCTTGTAAGCTTTTTCCAGTCGTGAAAGAGCGGGAATTGTAAGGTCGGG
>CBDUFA010000104.1:0-5662 GCA_965366295.1 uncultured Hyphobacterium sp. | reverse complement strand
GAGGGGGGGGGCCTGCTCCTGAGGCCATCGCCCCCCTCGGCCCTTTTCCCCGCTTTCGCGGGGACAGGCGGGCCACTCCCCCCGCAAGCAGGGGGAGAAAAGTCAGATCTGGCACCATCCTTGCTCTCCTGAAAGGAGAATAATGGAGGTGGCCATGAACGGGACAGGCGAAACCGGAAAAACCGGCGAAGTTGTTGCGGAATGGAACGATGAAGCCCGGGCGGGCTTTCGCAAGAAGGTCGTGATCGGCCGGCACAATCTGCATGAACGCGATGCATTCAGTGACGACGCGCTGGCCGCATTGATCGAACGCCACCCGCGCGACCTCACCGATTTCTGCACGATGGGCGAACTGGACGACGGGGCCGAAAGCTGGCGCGCGGGCGATCCGGGCGATTTGTCGGGCATGGAGCTGCTGGAAGCGGTCAGGGCCGGCAAGCTGTGGATCAATCTGCGCGAGGCGATGACGACGGACCCGGTCTACCGGCCGCTGTTCGACCAGATGATGGCCGACATGAAGCGGCTCAATCCCGGCTACAAGACGTTGAACGCCGAGAGCGGAATCCTGATTTCCTCCCCGACGGCGC
Source organism: uncultured Hyphobacterium sp. (assembly GCA_965366295.1). Lineage (GTDB taxonomy): Bacteria > Pseudomonadota > Alphaproteobacteria > Caulobacterales > Maricaulaceae > Hyphobacterium. Next base: position 5,075 of record CBDUFA010000104.1, on the reverse strand, counting down.
AGGTTTTCATTCACTCGGATGTCTCCGAGACGATTCTCTGGCATGTCCGCGGCAAGAAACGCATCCGGGTTTACCCGGCCGAAGCCCCGTTCGTGACCGAGGCCCACATGGAAGCCATTCTCCACAAGGAGATGACCGAGGACCTGCCGTTTGATCCGAGCTGGGACAATGAATGCGAGGCGGTCGACCTGGAGCCGGGCATGTTCACCACCTGGCCCTTGCACGGGCCGCACCGGGTGCAAAATCTCTCGGGCATGAATGTTTCCATCACCATGGAGATCGTGACGCCCGAATCCATGCTGAAGAATGGCGTGCTTCACGCCAATGGAGTCCTGCGCCGCCGGTTCGGCATGGACCCGAAATCGGCGGAAGCTCACGGTCCGGGCGCCTATCTGAAGCTGGCCTTCTCGAAAATGGCCAAGAAGCTCTGGCGCCATAACAAGCCGATGCCGAAAAGCGAGCGCACCTTCGATATCGATGGCGCGTCGCCCACCGGCTTCCGCGACAAGGCAGCCTGAGGCTGGTCAAACGCCAATCGCGCGGCTATCCCTTTGCCTGGCGGGGCATTCTGACGGGCAAAGGGATTTTTGAATGAGCGTTTTTGCTGCCGCCCTGGCACTTGTTGCGGCCAATGCCGCGGTTTCCGACTTTTCCACCTACCCACAACCGCTGGCCGATGCGCTTTCACGCACATACGAGGCGCCCGACGATGCGGTCTGGCGCTTTACGCTCGAAGTGTCGCTGGCCGACGAGCGTATGCGGGTGCGTTTCGATGGCACGCAGCCCGACGGGCAGGACTGGACCCTGCTGAGCCCGGCCGATCCGGACACGCTCGGCGAAGAGCTTTCGGAAATGTGGCTGGACATGAATACGCCAGACGATTCCACCGAAGAGGCGGAAGGGTCTGTTTCCATCGGGAATTCCGGCCTGTTTTTCGATGCCGAGACCGCTGCGATGGTTGCGGGCGGCGTCGAGCGGGTCGAGGGCGTTACTTTCGGCCTGTCCTACCGCTTCGACCCCGCGCTCGAGGGCGGCGAGGGCAGTGATGGCATGGATGAGCACTTAGCCGGCGAAGTGAGCATAGCGCCGCTTGGCCATGTCCAGCAGATCCGGATTTACGCGCCAGCCAGTTTCAAGCCCAACCCGGCGGCCCGCGTGCATGAATTCGAAATGGTGCTGGGCTTCGAGCAGATCGACGGCTTGCCTGCCCCGGTCATGACATCGATGTCGACGAATATCGACGTCAGCGCCCTGTTTCGGCGTCAGCAGCAGAACCTCGCCTTCCACTTCTCCGATGTGGAATACATGGAGCCCTGACTTGGCCCGCCGGGAGAGTCGTCCTAGTTGAAACGGCATGACACTCCACCTGATCAAGCTTTGCGTCGGCGTCGATAGCGTCGAGGATCTCGAAGCGTATCGCCGCCGGCGGACGCAGGAGCAAACGGCAGGTGGAGAATTGGTCCAGTCAGTTCATGTCACGCGCATGTTCCCCAAGCAGGCCGAAAAAATCCTCGACGGTGGCAGCCTTTACTGGGTGATCCGCCGGGTGATCCAGGCGCGCCAGCGGATTACGGGGCTCGAGGAAGTCGTCGGCGATGATGGCATCAAGCGCTGTGCCATCATCATGGACCCGGAAATCATCCGAACCGCCCCGGCGGCGCGGCGGCCCTTCCAGGGCTGGCGCTATCTCAAGGCCGACGACGCCCCGATGGATCTGAGCGATCCGGCGGCGGGCGGTGCGGACCTGCCACCCGAATTGCGCCGCAAGCTGATCGAGATCGGTGCCTGGTAGCGGGCGCTAGGCGACGGCGAGGTTGTCGATCAGCCGGGTTTTCCCGAGCCAGACGGCTGCCAGCACCCGGGCGGGCTGACGCACGGGCCCGGCCGGTAGCACTGCCAGCGTTTCAGCGCACCGGGCTTCGATATAGTCCACGCGGTCAAAGACATTGGCGGCCTTCGCCAGCGCCTTGCCTTGAGCGGTTTCCCAGTCGAAACCCTTGCCGAGATCGGCTGCAAAACCGGTGAGGATTTCGTGCAGGGACGCGGACGTCTCGCGCTCGGCGGTCGAGAGATAGGCATTGCGCGACGACAGGGCGAGGCCATCGCGTTCGCGCAGGGTCGGCCCGGGCACGATTGCGATCGGTAGGTCGAGATCCCGCACCATCTGGCGAATGACCAGCAATTGCTGGTAGTCCTTCTCGCCGAAAACCGCGATATCGGGCTGGACGCGGTTGAACAGCTTGGCGACCACGATGGCGACGCCGCCAAAGAAATGCGGCCGGAAATCCGTCTCGAGCCCGAGCGCCGGACCGTCGATGGCGAGGCGCGCCGAAAATCCCTCAGGGTACATATCCGAAGCCAGCGGCGCATAAAGCAGGTCGCAACCTGCCGCCGCGAGCTTGGCGGCATCCGTTTCGAGGGTGCGCGGATAGGCGTCGAAGTCTTCGTGCGGCGCAAACTGGGTCGGATTGACGAAAATGCTGGCGACGACGCGGTCGGCGTTTTCCCTGGCAATCCTGATCAGCGACAGATGGCCTTCGTGGAGGGCGCCCATTGTGGGCACGAACCCGATTGTCTCGCCATTGCGCCGCCAGGCGGTCACGCGTTCGCGCAACGCGGTCTGGATTGCGGTGGCAGGCAGCGGAAGTCCGGATAATTCGCTCATGGGAGGCGGATAATGCGGCGCAAAGCTGGACGCAAGTCATCCGACTCGCGCTAGACACAGAACATGATCCGGCCGGCCCTGATAATGCTGCTTTTGCTGCCTTTGGCGGCGTGCATGACGACGCGTGAAAACGCGCCCGTCGAACAACCTGTTGCGCGCACGCAAAGTGCGCAGACGGCGGCGATGCTGGCGGCGGATCTCGAACGCCGTGCGCGCCATGACCCGGCCTCGCTGGAGGCTGTCCAGGACGAGATGCGGACATTGGCGCTCCGGCTCGCCGCGCCGGTTGAACCGCCGCCGGACCCGGACCCGGTTGCGCCGGATCCGGACGGCGGCGTCAGCCTGCTGCATGCCATTCACCTCGCATCCTACCGTGTCGAGGAAAATGCCGTTTCGGGGTGGCGGTCCTTGCAGTCGCTGTTCCCTGACCTGCTGGCGGACCGGGAAGCGCGGCTGGAGGAAGCGGATTTGGGCAGCCGAGGCGTGTTCCTGCGCCTGAAAGCCGGTCCGTTCGATACGGCGGAAGCGGCGCGCCTGGCTTGCCGGCAAATCGAGACCGCGGGCGGCTGGTGTGCGGTCAGCGATTTCAACGGCCGGCCGTTTTCCCGGTAATCATTTTCACAAATCGTCCGTGCCGATAGGCGTGGCACCGGTCTTGCTCTATACAAGCCATGAGCTTTGGCCTGACATCCGGTGTTTCGATGAACCATTCCACGCGCCCCGACCGCCACGGTGGATTCCGCCTGATCGCGAGAAATTCGGGTGCCCACGTCATTGTCGTTGGTAATGAAAAGGGTGGTGCCGGCAAATCCACCGTCGCCATGCATTTGTCGATCGCGTTGATGCGGATGGGCAAATCGGTCGGCGTGATCGATCTCGATCTGAGACAGCGCTCGTTCGGGCGTTACCTGCAAAACCGGCAGGCCTGGGCGGACCGCTATGGCGTGTCATTGCCGATTCCGCGTGAAGGCCGGCTCGAACCGAGCGCGCTTCGCAATCTGGACGAGGCCGAGGCCGAGGAGAATGCGCGCTTCGAAGCCGTGTTCAGTGCGCTGAAGGCGGAGTGCGATTTCATCCTGGTCGATGCGCCCGGTGCCGACACCTATTATTCCCGACTGGCACACGCCGCTGCCGACACGATCATTACGCCGGTCAATGACAGCTTCATTGATTTCGATCTGCTGGCGGAGATCGATGCCGAGACATTCGAGGTCGGACGGCCGAGCGTCTATTCGGAGATGGTCTGGGATTGCCGCAAACGCCGCGCCGGGCGCGACAAGCGCTCGATCGACTGGGTCGTGATGCGCAACCGCATGTCCCAGCTCGATGCCCGCAACAAGCGCCGCGTGGGCGAGGGGCTGAAGAAACTGTCCGAACGCATCGGCTTCCGTCTTGCGCCGGGCTTCGCCGAACGCGTGATCTACCGCGAATTGTTCCCGCTGGGGCTGACCTTGCTGGACCTCACCGAGGACGGGTCGTCCGTGGCTTTTTCCATGAGCCATGTTGCCGCGCGGCAGGAATTGCGCGAACTTCTGGCGGTCCTGAAACTGCCGCAACTGGCGGAAGCAAAGATACCGTTCTGATGCCTTTTCTGCTGCTCGGGTTCGCAGCCCTGGTCATTCTGGTTCTGCTGGCCCGCGCGTTTTCCCGCATGAAGACTGCTGAAGCGGCGCGCTGGTCGCGCATCACGGCCGGGCTGGCCTGCGCGATCTTTGGCGGTTTGCTGACATTGCGTGGCCTCGCCATCCTCGGCGCGCCGCTGGCGACATTCGGGATCGGCCTGATGGCCGTGGGGGCCGGATTCCGCCCCAAGCCCAACCGGCAGCAATCATCGCCGCCTGCGTCCGCTTCGTCCATGACCCGTGCGGAAGCGCTCGATATTCTCGGCTTGAACGACGGTGCCAGCGAGGACGAGATCCTGGACGCCTATCGCACCCTAATGAAGCGCGTGCATCCGGATTCCGGTGGCACTGGCGGATTGTCGCGGCGATTGACCGAGGCGCGGGACGTGTTGCTGAAACGCTAGCTGCCCGGGGCAACGGCAAAGCACGCCTCGTCGCGCGCCGCGAGCCGGGCGCAGACCGCGCGGGCATTATCAGCATCGACACCCGTGAAACGGGCGCGGAACAAGGTGCGGCCATTGCTCTGGAAGCGGGGCGTGTGCATTTCCGCATCCGAGAGTTCATCGACCAGAGTGGCAATGCTCTCGAGACGGGCGCGTGCGGCCGCCTCATCGGCATAGGCGCCGACCTGGATCGACCATCCCGCGGGGATGCCGGCGAGCGTCGGTTCCGCTGGCGGAATGACGGTGCGCTCCGGGGCCGGGCCCAGGTCATCCGACATCTCGACGCGCAGGGGCGGCAGGGTATCGCCATCACCCTGCGCCGTTGGCTGGTCGAGGTTCAGCGCC
>CBDUFA010000103.1:0-5663 GCA_965366295.1 uncultured Hyphobacterium sp. | reverse complement strand
CCTTCGCCATAGGGGTGATCGGTGCCGTAGAGCAGGCCGACATAGGCTTCCGTGGCGATCGGGCCGGGTTGGGAACGCGCCACGGTCATGTTCCGGATCTGGTTTTGCAGGATCCGGTCGAACTCGCTGTCCGGGAAATCCGGCTGGCGAATGACGGTGGCAATCCGCGCGATGGCATCCGGGCCGAACTCGGACAGGACATTGGCGGAAAAATTCGTGGTGTGCATGCCGACGCCGACATTCATGTCACCGCCCATGGAGGCAAATGCCTGGGCGATGCTGGCCGGGCTTTCCCCGCCGGCACCTTCTTCCATCATCGCGGCGACGACGTCCGCCATATAGGTATTGCTGCCATCAAAGACATTGCCGGCCATGACCTGCACGGAGATGTTCACCTTCGGTGCGAGACCGAAATCGATGAAGGTGACTTCCAGCCCGTTATCCAGCTGGATGGTCGAAGTGTCCGGCAATTCGAAATCCGGTGCCGGCCCGATTTCCGGGCGTTGGCTGGCCTGCAGGGCGATGGCGGCCGGGGCCGTGAGCACCAGGGCGGCTGCAGCGATCAGTTTCAAGCTCGATTTCAACATCGTTTTTCCTCCGATCACTCTTCGCCAGAACCATCATCGCCGCCCAGCGTTCCGTCCGGGTCGGGGATGACGCGGATCACGGACCGGTTGGTCGGGCGGAGATATTCCTGCGCCGTGGCGAGAACCAGTTCGGGCGTGACCTGGTCAAATCCCTGCTCGATCCGGTTGATACGGGTCGGATCATCGTCGAACAGCGCAAACACGGCGAGCAGGTCAGCGAGGCCGAAGCGCGAGGATGAATCCACGATCGAGTAGAATTGCGAGCGCAGCTTGGTGATGGCGCGGTCGAGCTGCTCCTGCGAGATCTCGTTGGTGCGCAAATCCTCGATCACCTCGTCGACCGTCGTCATGATCTCCTCATCGGTGAACTCGTCGCCGTGGATCATGCCGACCGACCAGAGCATCGGGCCGTTGTAGTTGTACATGTTGCCGAGGAGGTTGATGCCGCCGAACACGCTGGAGGCATAGCCTTCCTCGTTGACGATGCGCTGGTTGAGCAGGCTGTCATCGCCCTGGACGAGGATCTGGTCGATCACGGCCATGGCATAATATTCCGGCGAACCGCGTTCCGGCATGTGATAGCCGAAGCCCAGCGCCGGCTGCGGTGCCAGGCGGTCAAAGATTTCGCCGAACTTTTCCTCTTCCTGGCGCGGTTCCGACAGGTCGAGCGGGGCCGGGGGTTCGGACGGGGCAATGCCGCCGAACTCGCGCTCGATCCAGCTCAGCGTCTCGTCGGAATCAATGTCCCCGACGACCACGAGCACGGCATTGTTGGGCGCGTAATAGGTGTCGAAGAAGGCCTGCACGTCCTCGAGATTGGCGTTCCGGAGATCGTCCAGCTCGCCATAGAAATTGTGCGCGTTGTGCCAGTTCTCATTGGCCAGCATCGGCAAATCGATCCAGATCCAGCCGCCATAGGGCTGGTTGATGACATTCACCAGCACCTCGTTCTCGACCACGCCCTGCTGGTTTTCCAGCACTTCCTGGTCGATGATCGGCGAGCGCATCCGGTCGCCCTCGGCCCAGAGAATGGCCTCGAGCGCGTTGGAGGGCACGACCTCGTAGTAATTGGTGAAATCGAACCGGGTGGAGCCGTTGTTGACGCCGCCCGCGCCATAGATCAGCGCGTCGAAATCGCCCTTGGGCAGGTTTTCCGAGCCCTGAAACATGAGGTGTTCGAACAGGTGGGCGAAACCGGTGCGGTTGCGTGGCTCGTTGCGGAAGCCGACGCCGTAATAGACGGCGACCGTGGCGGTCGGGACCGAATGGTCCTCCGACAACACCACCCGCAGCCCGTTTTCCAGTGTGTGATAGCTGACATCGACCTCGATGCCCGACGGCACGCTGCCGGTGGCATCGGTGGTGATGTCATTGCCATTATCTGTCTGCGCAGGGCCGGTCGCCGGTTCGCTACACGCGAACAGGGCAACAGCTCCCAACACGGCCCAAAGCCGGTTCGACATAGATCGCCTCCCTCAATTTGCGCCGCTTGCAGCGCAACCCGGACGCATCCCGCCATGATGCGGTTCAAACGTCAAATGAATGAACAGATAAGTAGGGCGAGGGCGAGCAGCAGGCCAGTCAGGCGGTTGCTCTTGAACACCTGCAGGCAGGCGGTGCCATCGGCCGGATCGACTTTCCGGACCTGGTCGAAGAGATGGAATGTGTAGGGCAGGATGGCGGCGGCAAACCAGAGCGGTGCGCCGGCGAGGATGCCGGCCAGCGCCGCCAGCAGGGCTGTCGCGCCATAAAATCCCCAGAGCCAGGCGTGCAGGTTCGTCTGCAGGGCGCGCGCGGTGGACTTCACGCCGACCAGCGCATCGTCCTCCATGTCCTGGCAGGCATAGATGGTGTCATAGCCCAGCGTCCAGAACACGCTGGAGGCGTAGAGCAACACAGCGGCGGCATCGATCCGCCCGGTGATCGCGGCATAGGCGACCGGGATGCCCCAGTTGAAGGTCAGGCCGAGCCAGGCCTGCGGCCACCAGGTGATCCGCTTCATGAAGGGATAGGCCGCAACCAGCAGCAGCGAGCCGAGCGCGATGCCGATCGCCAGCGGCGGCAATTGCATCAGCACGACGAAGCCGACCAGGCATTGCGCCAGCAGGAAGAGCCAGGCTGCGCGCATGGAAATCGTGCCCGCGGCGAGCGGCCGGTCGGCAGTGCGCGCGACGCTGCGATCCAGATCCCGGTCGACGATATCATTATAGGTGCAGCCGGCCCCGCGCATGGCGATGGCGCCGATACCGAGCAGGGCGGCAAGGCCGAGATCGCTCCATTGCGGCGCGAGCCCGGTCGACAGGCGCGCCAGCAGCAGACCGGTCCAGCACGGAATCGCCAGCAGCCAGAAGCCGATCGGCCGGTCATATCTCGCGAGACGCAGGAAGGGCCGGAAGCGAACCGGTGCCCGGTCGACCCAGCTTTTCGGGAGGCTGTCGGCAACCCGCCTGTCAGATTGCATGTCCATGCCTCCTAGATGCCCCGAGCCCGAGGGGTCCGGCAAGAGAGTTGACGCCGCGCGCCTGCAGGCCTACCGGCAGGGGATGACCGATCCCCGCCTTTATTGCGAACAGGCGCTGAGCGCCGGTGCCCGGCTCTACCTCGGCAAGGATGAGAGCCATTACCTGGTGTCCGTCATGCGCCGCAAGGCGGGCGATAATGTCCGTCTTTTCAACGGGAAAGACGGGGAATGGCTGGCCTCCATCACGCAGGCCGACCGCAAGGGCGCGCAGCTGTCCGTGGTGCAGGCATTGCGCCCGGCGCAGAGCGTGCCTGACCTCGACCTGCTGTTCGCGCCGGTGAAAAAGGCGCGCACCGATTTCATTGTGGAAAAAGCCACCGAGCTGGGCGCGCGACGTATCCGCCCGGTGCTGACGCACAGGACGATTGCCGACAAGGTGCGAATCGACCGGCTGGCGGCGCTGGCCCGGGAGGCCGCCGAACAGACCGAGCGCTTCGACCTGCCGGAAATCGCCGAGGCGGAGAAGCTGGCCCGTCTTCTGGATGGCTGGCCGGCGGACCGGGTGCTGATCTTCTGCGACGAGGCGGGAGACGCCGCGGCGATGGGCGATGCGCTGCGCGATGTGGCAACCCTGAAGGCCGCGATCCTGATCGGGCCGGAAGGCGGGTTCACGCCCGAAGAGCGCGAACAGATCCGCGCCGTGCCCAATGCCCTGCCGGTGAGCCTGGGGCCGCGCATCCTGCGGGCCGATACGGCGGCGGCCGCGGCGCTGACGCTGTGGCAAAGCGCCTGCGGGGACTGGCGTGGCGGCGCACAACCGCGTGAATAATGCGTCAATCGCCTTGCCGGGGGCCAAGGGGCTGCCTAACTAGGCGAAAGAGGCGAGGGGAAGGACAGGCTTTTGAGCGGATCCTATTCTGACGGCGGCCAGGGGCCGGTCATCGAATCCATCGAACAGATGGCGGCGCATCTCGCCACCGGCTGCAAGCCGCGTGCGCAATGGCGTCTCGGCACCGAGCACGAGAAATTCGGCTTTCGCCTCAGCGATCACGGCCCGCTGCCCTATGAGGGCGAGGGGCCAACCGTCCGCAAGATGCTGGAAGGCCTCACCCGCTTCGGTTGGGAAGAGGTGCTGGAAAACGGCAAGCCGATCGCGCTCAAGCGCGATGGCGCCAGCGTCAGCCTGGAGCCGGGCGGCCAGTTCGAGCTGTCGGGTGCGCCGCTGGAAAGCGTTCACCAGACCTGCTCGGAAGTGAACGGGCATCTGCGCGAGGTGAAGGAGGTCGCCGACGAGATCGGGGCCGGCTTCCTCGGCATGGGCTTTTCGCCGAAATGGTCGCTGGAAGACACGCCGATGATGCCCAAGGGGCGCTACGGGCTGATGAAGGCCTACATGCCCAAGGTCGGGTCGCTGGGTCACCAGATGATGTTCCGCTCGTGTACGGTGCAGGTGAATCTCGACTTCGACAGCGAAGCCACGATGGTGAAGATGTTCCGCGTCTCGCTGGCGCTGCAGCCGATCGCGACGGCCCTGTTCGCGAACTCGCCCTTCGCCGATGGGCGGCCCAATGGCTTCCTCTCCTACCGGGCGCATATCTGGACCGACACCGACAATAACCGCACCGGCATGCTGCCCTTCGTGTTCGAGGACGGGATGAGCTTCGAGCGCTATGTCGAGTATGCGCTCGACGTGCCGATGTATTTCGTCAAGCGCAAGGGTGTCTTCATCGACGCCACCGGTCAGAGCTTCCGCGATTTCCTGGCCGGCAAGCTGCCGGCGCTGCCGGGCGAGTGCCCGACGATGGATGATTTCGACGACCATCTGTCGACAATCTTCCCGGAAGTGCGGCTCAAGACCTTCCTGGAAATGCGCGGCGCCGATGGCGGGCCATGGAACCGGCTTTGCGCGCTGCCGGCCTTCTGGGCAGGCATCCTTTATGACGATGCGTCACTGGAGGCGGCGTGGCAGCTGGTGAAGGACTGGTCGCGGGAAGAACGCAGCTGCCTGCGGCTCGCCGCGGCGAAGTTCGCGCTCAAGGCACCATTCCGGTCGGGCACCATCCAGGACATCGCGAAGGATGTGCTGAAAATCTCGCGCGACGGTTTGCGGGCGCGGGCGAAGCTGAACGGGCATGGTGAGAACGAGGCGATCTTCCTCGACGATCTCGACGCCATTGCCGCCAGCGGGCGCAGCCCGGCGGAAGAGCTGTTGCAGCGCTATCATTCCGGCTGGGAACACTCGGTTGAACCGGCCTTTACCGACTGCGCTTATTGACATGTAGGTAGTTGAGTAGATTAAGTCTCTCTATCGAAAGCTTAGAGGGCTTAATGAAGCTAATTGACAAAATTGAAATCCGCTATTTTCGGTCAGTATATTCGATTGATTTGAAGAATGTTTCAGACCTTAATGCGTTTGTTGGTAAAAACGATGCTGGCAAATCGAATATTTTAAAGGCTTTAAATTTATTTTTTAATAATGAAACGGATTCGAATACAGACTTCGATTTCTTAAACGATTTGTCGAATGTAAGAGAACAAGAGGCGCGCCAAGCAAAGGGTCTGACCTGCGACCCGTTTGGTCCCGCATTTGAATTGAGAGTCTGTCGATACGGAGA
>CBDUFA010000102.1:0-5668 GCA_965366295.1 uncultured Hyphobacterium sp. | reverse complement strand
TCCACGACACACCTGTAGGCGATCTGGAATCCCGCCACGGCCTCGTCGAGCCCGGGGATGGTCGCCATGATGTCGCCCTCGGTGTAGTAGTCCCGCGAATAGTAGGTCTGCGTGCTTCGGTCGCGGAACTTGACGATCGACATGCCCTTGGCGCTGTAGGGAGAACCGTTGAACTGTCCGGCCATGGTCCAGGTCGCCGTGTAGGTGTCGCCGACCAGGGCCTCGTCTTCAACCGTGGTGATGAGGTCCGGCGAACTGCCGAACAGGCGGCCGCCTTCGCGCAACTGGACCGGCAGGAGGTCATCCGGACGGGCCGCAAGTCTCGGGCCGGCAAAACGGATCAGAAGCCCGCCCTGGTTAACGAAATCCAGCACGCGCGGATCGTCGGTTCGGGCGGCATCGACCATGACCAGCGCCGAGATATTGGCGTCGAGCAGGGCATCGAGATCATCGCGGCGGGCTTCGGTAAATGGCTCGATGGCGCGCATGATATAGTGCAGGTCCGACAAGAGTGGCTGGCCATCCTCGCTCGGCGCGTCGATCACGCCGACACGCGGGCGGCGCCAGGCATCGTCGGTGATTTGCGTGCCGCCAGCCGAGGTCTGCCCCTCGATCCGGATCGCGGAGACGCGGTTACGCAAGTCCAGCGGCAATTCGATCTCGGCGCGCGCCCGGGTCACGCTCGGCTCCAGCGCGATTTCCGTGCGGGCGACAGCGCGGCCATCGGCGGCCGTCGCGACCAGTGAAACCGTGCGCGCCAAATCGCCATTCACCCGCTGCACATCGACAGCGAACCCGTTCGGCGTGGCTTCCGGCGGGCTCAGCGCCAGCGCCGAGCGTCCCGGTCCGGGCAGCACGGCGGTCACGCGGCCCAGCGGATCGAGCACTTCGGCCAGCGCGGCGGCGCCTTCGGTGCGTACCCCGTCGCTGATCCAGATGATCTGGAGGTTCTCGCTCAGCCCGCCATCGCTCACGGCCTGCCGGATTCGGGCTCCGGCCAGCTCGCGGTTCGGCGCCCAGGGCTCGACATCCTGGCCTTCCAGCTGCCGCCGGGCGGCGTCCGGATCACCCAGCACCAGCTCGGCATCGGGCGTGGCATCGGCGGTGAAGACGATCGCTGCGGTGCGGCCGTTCTCCTCGGCCAGGTCGAGCCGGTAATTGGCTTCGCGCAGCATGTCGCGCCAGGCCGGGGCCGACGCCCAGCCATTATCGACGACCAGCAGGAGCGGACGGTCGGTCTCGACGTCCATCTCCGGCTGCCATACCGGCCGGGCCAGCGCGAAGATCACCAGCGCGGCGAGGAAGAGGCGGAACAGGATCAGCCACCAGGGCGCATGATGCGGGGTCTCGGCATCGTCCGGCGCGTCCTTGAGAAGACGCAGCGGCGGAAACACCGCCCGGCGCGGGGGCGGCGGGGTGGCGCGCAGCAGCCGCCACAGGATCGGCAGGGTCAAGAGACCGGCAAGCGCGATCGGCGCCGCAAAGGCGAGGGGACCGAGTGTGAACATGTCTCAGACCTCTCTGGCCAGCGCGCGGTAGAGCGCCAGCACGGCTTGGGTGGCAGGCCGGTCGGTCCGGTGCGTCACCAGCGTCCAGCCATAATTGCGGGCCAGATCGGCGAGCCGGTCGCCATGGTCCTGCCAGCGCGCGCGATAGGCCTTGCGGGCTTCTTCGGCGCGGCCGAACAGCAGGCTTTCACTGTCATCGGAGGCTTCGAACCGGGTCCGGCCCTTGAACGGGAAATCCTCTTCCATCGGGTCGATGATACGCAGCATCGCGCCACCGGCCTGCATCGCGGCATAGCGCGACAGGCGCGCGCGCCAGGTCTCGATCGGGTCGAGGAAATCGCTGGCCAGCACGACGCGGCCATAACGGCTGATCGGGGCGGCCTCCACCGAGGACAGGCTGCCCGGTCCCGTGGCCAGGCGGATCGCGGTGCGTTCCAGCCCCAGCTCGCCACCGCGCGCGCGGGCACTCTCGCCCAGCACGGCCACGCGTTCGCCGCCGCGCGACAGCAGGGCCGACATGGCAATCATGCACACGGCGGCCCGGTCTTTCTTCAGCGGCAATTCGCGGGAAGAGGCGAAATTCATCGTCGCCGACCCGTCGCGCCACAGCCAGACCGTATTGGCGGCTTCCTGCTCGTTCTCGCGGACATAGAGATCGGTCGATTTCGCCGACATCCGCCAGTCGACGGCCGCCGCGCCATCCTCGGCGCGGTGGTGCCGGTATTCCCAGAAGGTCTCGCCGAGCCCGCGCTTGCGCTGGCCATGCACCCCCATCACCACGCTGGCGGCAATCCGCTCGGCTTCGGCGACCAGTTCGCCGAACGGGGCGGACGCAGCCTCGCCCGCCTGCCGGAGTTCGGCAGCGCGCTTGGCATCGTCGCGGGCAAAAGGTGAGCGCATGAGCGCGGCTTTCCCTTAAGCGGCTTTGGCAGCAAGGCGGGAGATCAGGCTTTCCAGCGTCATACCGTCCGCGCGGGCCGCGAAGGACAGCGCCATGCGGTGTTTCAGCACCGGCTCGGCCAGCGCCGCGACGTCTTCCGTCGACGGGGCAAGGCGGCCCTGCAGCAGCGCCCGCGCCCGCACGGCCAGCATCAAGGCCTGGCCGGCACGCGGTCCCGGACCCCAGGACACGCCCTGTTGCACGTCCTTGTCATCGCTTTCATCGGGCCGCGCCAGGTGAACGAGGTCCAGGATGGCGTCGACCACTTTCTCGCCGACCGGCATGCGGCGCACGAGCGCCTGCAGATCGATGATCTCGTCCGGCGACAGCACCGCGTCGGCTTCGTTTTCCGATGCGCCGGTCGTGGCCAGAAGGATCTCGCGCTCGTCGCCGCGATCCGGATAGGGAATGTCGACGCGCAGGAGGAAACGGTCGAGCTGGGCTTCCGGCAGCGGATAGGTGCCTTCCTGCTCGATCGGGTTCTGGGTCGCCAGCACGTGGAAGGGGGCGGGCAGGTCGTGGCGCTCGCCGGCCACCGTCACATGGCGCTCCTGCATGGCCTGCAGCAGGGCGGCCTGGGTGCGCGGCGAAGCGCGGTTGATTTCGTCCGCCATCAGGAGGCGGCAGAAGACCGGGCCGGGAATGAAGCGGAAGGAGCGCTTGCCGTCCTTGCCTTCCTCGAGCACCTCGGAGCCGAGAATGTCGGCCGGCATCAGGTCGGGCGTGAACTGGATGCGCTTGGTATCGAGCCCGGTGGCAATCGCGATGGTCTCCACCAGGCGCGTCTTGGCGAGGCCCGGCGCGCCTACCAGCAGGGCGTGACCGCCCGACAGGATGGCGGCGAGGCAAAGCTCGACCTGGTCCTCGAGGCCGTAGATGACCTTGCCGATGGAGGCGCGGGTTGCCGACAGACGCTCGGCGGCAATATCGGCCGCTTTCACCACGTCCATGGTCGCCAGCGATTCCTTTTTCGGCGCCGCAGGCTTGCGCGCGGCCGTCTTTTTCGCCGTCGAAGCAGTCTTTTTCGCGGGGCTTGCCGGTTTTCTCGCCAAGGTCTTCTCCCTAAATCCCTGAATGAATGAGCGGCCGCCATTGTCGGGTCACGCCGGGACGTGGAGAATGGCGGTGCAAATACGGAGTGTCCATGCCTTCCAACAACACAAGCCCCGACCTGATGCAGTCATTGCTGCAAGCCGCCGAATCATCCGGCGCGGGCTTGCCGCCCGTCGACACGTGGAACCCCACCCATTGTGACACAATGGACATGGTGATCCGCCGGGACGGCAGCTGGTGGCATGAAGGCAAACGCATTACGCGCCAGCGTCTCGTAAAGCTGTTTGCGCGTATCTTGCGAAAAGATGACGATGGCGTTCATTATCTCGTCACGCCGGTGGAAAAGCAGGCGGTGCAGGTCGAGGCGGCGGCATTCGTTGCCGTGCGCGTCGATCGCGGCACGGATGATGATGGCCGGCCCGTGCTCGCCTTCACCACCAATCTCGACGATGTCGTGATTGCCGGGCCCGATCACCCGATCCGCGTCGAGACCGACCCGGAGACCGGCGAGCCGGAACCCTTCGTATTGGTGCGCGGGCGGCTCGAGGCGCTGATCAACCGGCCTGCCTTCTATGAACTGGTCGAGCATGCCCGCACGATCGAGCGGGACGGGCGCAAGGTGCTGGTGGTGGCATCCGATGGCGCGGAATTCGAGCTGGGGTCGGTGGAATGAGCCCCGAGGCGATCCTCGCCCTGATGGACGAAAAACTCGACCACCCGGAACGCCCGGCGAAGCACCCGGCGCGCGGGGATGGCGATCTCAATGCCATGCCCTCGCCGACCGGCCGCAAGCTGAGACAGGCCGCCGTGCTGGCCCCGCTTATCCTGCATGATGGCCCGCCGCGCTTCCTTTTCACGGTGCGTTCGCCCGACCTGACCAAGCATGCCGGCCAGATTTCCTTTCCCGGCGGCGGGCGCGATACGGGCGAAACACTGCGCGAGACCGCGCTGCGCGAAACCCGCGAGGAGATCGGCATTGCCGCGGACTTCATCGACATCCTCGGCTGTTTCGATCCTTATGAAACCGTGACCGCCTACCAGGTGACGCCCTTCGTGGGCGTGGTGAAGCCGGGTTTTAGCGTCACGCCGGACCACAGGGAGGTATCGGAGGTCTTCGAAACCCCCTTTGAATTCCTCATGAACCCGGCCAATCATGTGCTGGAGGAGCGGGAATTCCGCGGTCAGACCCGCCGCTTCTGGGCGATGCCATACGGGGATCGCTATATCTGGGGTGCGACCGCGGGCATGCTGCATGCCTTGCACGCGCGCCTGTTTGGAGCCGAGACATGATCCGGATTGCCTTCCTGGAAATCCTGCTGTTTGCCACGCCTTTCATGCTGTTCGCCCTCTGGCGGCTGGCGATGACGGCCTCGGCGGAAGTCGCCGAGCACCGGCCGGCCCCGACCATGATCCTGTCGGGCATTGGCGGATTCCTCGCCGCGGGCGGGCTGATCCTGTTTGTCTTCTTCGCCCAGAGCGGTGACAGCGAGCACAGCAATTACCAGCCGCCCCGGCTGGAAAATGGCGGTGTGCGCAATGCCGAGTTCAACGATACGCCCGGCGAGCGCCCGAATTCCGACACCCGTAATTTCGGCACCGCCGCACAAGACGAAGATGGCGAGGACGATGATGAAGACCCGCCTCGTCCCCGCTGACCATGACTGGATGACCGCTCCGGCTACGCGCCGGGTGATGGCGGCGCTGGATGCCGCCGCGCCGGGCGGTGCCCGCTTTGTCGGCGGCTGCGTGCGCAATGCCCTGCTGGGCGAGCCGGTCGCCGATATCGACATCGCCACCGTGCTGGAACCGCAGGCCGCGAAAGCCGCGCTGGAAGCCGCGGGCATTGCGGTCCATCCCACCGGCATCGCCCATGGCACGCTGACGGCCGTCGCCGATCATACGCCTTTCGAGGTGACCACGCTGCGCCGCGATGTCTCGACCGATGGCCGCCGTGCCACGGTCAGCTTCACCACCGACTGGGCCGAGGATGCGCGGCGCCGCGATTTCCGCCTCAACGCGCTTTATGCCGATATGAGCGGCGAGATTTTCGATCCGGCCGGCGGGCTCGCCGACATTCCCGGCCGCCGCATCGTCTTCATCGGCCGGGCCGAAGACCGCATCGCCGAGGACTATCTGCGCATTTTGCGCTTTTTCCGATTCCTGGCCC
>CBDUFA010000101.1:0-5701 GCA_965366295.1 uncultured Hyphobacterium sp. | reverse complement strand
GGGGAATCACGTCAGGCTTGGCATGGCGCGGCTCGATCACGCGCAACAGGCGGGCCAGTGCGAACTTCGGAAGCCAGCCCGGATTCGGCCGGCTTTCCAGCCCGCCCTCATAGCCGAAGCGCTCGCGCAGCCAGGCATTGGCCAGCACGGCATTGGCGCGCAACAGCGCGGTCGGCGTCATGTATTCGATCGACAGCGAGACATTGAGATCATTGCCATTCTCGATCCGGTGCGGCCCGTTCTGCGGCCAGGACAGCATTTCGCCCGGCTTCAGGTCGAAGACCTCGGCGGCTTTGTCAAATCCGGCCTCATAGGGCAGCGCCTCTGTCGTGGTTTCCGTTACCACCTCCTCGAGTTGATGCGGCGAGAGGAAAGGGGACTCCCGCGGATAGACGTAAAGCCGCTTTCGACCGCGCACATGGAACAGCATCACGCGCGGCACATCGAGGTGGTACGAAACCCGCGCGCGAGGTGAGGAGATCAGCAAGGCCAGGTCGGTCCGGAAAGGTAAAAACCCCGGCAGGGCGCGCTTCAGCTCGGAAAAAATCCGCTGGTTCAACGCGGCGGCGTATTCGTCCTGCCCGCTGGCCCCGCGCAGGTTCAGCCAGAGCTTTCCGGCTTTTACCGTCTCCACCAACTCTGCGCCACTAATGTCACCGATCCGGCCCCGCCGCCAGCTATCAGGGGTCTCGCCCATCGTGTAGACGCCGATCGCCTCGCGCGGATAGCGATCGAGCAATTCGGCCAGCCCGTCATCGGTGAACAGGGGGTCACTCGCCAGAGTGTGGGCGTGACATGTTGCGAGATTCCCGAACCGCTTGCGGGTTCCGGAATCAAAAGTGCCAGCGGGAAAAACGCCGTTTGCAGAATGGGTCATGACGGGCCTCCTTGGGGGCTGACGCGAACGGGTGGCAACAGCACAACGTTCCGGGCTGGAACATCTCGCCCTTTGCCGGTCCGTCCGGACAGGCCTGATGGCCTGCACAGCAAGACTTGCGCCAGCCACCAACGCCCCATTCCGCTTGCCTCCGCTTCCGGCCCGTGCCTAGCTTCCGGCCTTACCGGGGGAGGACGTTCGATGCGCGCAATTTTCAAATGGGCCCTGGGGGCGATCATGGCGACGGCCCTGGCCGGGGCCGGTTTTTTCTTCTTCATCCTGCCGCCGCGGGTCGATGACGCGCTGAACGCCGTGACCCCGCATGATCCCTGGCCGGTCTCGGCCGAGGCGCAGGCCCTGCACGACAGCCTGCGGGTGGCCGACCTGCATTCCGATCTCCTGCTCTGGTCGCGCGACCCGGTGCGCCGCTATGGCCGGGGCCATACCGATTTGCCCCGGCTGCGTGAGGGCGGCGTAACGCTCCAGGTCTTCACATCGGTGACCAAGACGCCGTCCAACATGAATTACGAGACCAATGACGCGACCAGCGATGACATCACCCTGCTGGCCATTGCCCAGCGCTGGCCCGTCGATACCTGGGGGTCGCTGTTCAACCGGGCGCGCTATCATGCCCGCCGCCTGCACCGGGCCGAAGCCCGCTCGGACGGGCGTTTCAGCGTCGTCGAGAGCCGTACCGATCTGGAGGCCGCGCTGGCGGCGCACGGCACCGATCCGGGTCATGTCGCCGGCATTCTCGGCACCGAAGGCGCGCATCCGCTGGAGGGCGATCTCGCCAATATCCCGCGCCTTTATGCGGAGGGCTATCGTGTCGTCGGCCTGCAGCACTTCTTCGACAATGAGCTGGGCGGCTCACTGCACGGCCTCTCCAATGCCGGGCTGACCGGCTTCGGCCGCGATGCGGTGAGAGAGCTGATCGGGCAGGGCTTCATCATCGATGTCGCGCATTCCTCCGAAGCCGTTGTCCGCGAAGTTCTGGACATGACCGACGCGCCGCTCATCGTCTCGCATACCGGAATCCGCTCGCTGTGCGAGACGCCGCGCAATATTGCCGATGAATTGCTGGCCGAGATTGCGCAGCGCGGCGGGCTGATCGGGATCGGCTTCTGGGCCGATGTGACCTGTGATGACAGCCCGGCGGGCATCGCCCGGGTCATTGCCCATGGCGTTGACCGGTTCGGCGTGGAGGCCATTGCGCTCGGCTCCGATTATGATGGCTCGATCACCGCCAGCTTCGATGCCTCGGAGCTGGCTGCGCTGACCCATGCCCTGCTGGAAGCGGGTATGAGCGAAGCCGATATCCGCGCCGTGATGGGCGAAAACCAGATCCGGTTTTTCCTGGAGAATCTGCCAGCGGAATAGGCCGCCCTATTCACAGGCCTGAGCGATCAGCGCCTCGGCGACTGCACATATCGCGTCCAGCGCGTCAGGAGAATTAGTGTGCGGCAATCTGAAATCTCGTCCCGCCATCCGGGTTGGACTAATGTCCGCAGATGGAAATTGATGCGGAATACGAGGCGCGATTGCGTCGGCGCCTGGTGCGTCCGCTAATCGCGTTCTTGACGGCCTGCCTGTTTTCAAGTTCCGGTTTCTTGATCTTGTTGGGTCTCGCCTGGAATGAATATCAGTCGCCAGAATCCGCGGCCGGGAATGGTCTGCTCCTGGAAATTTCGTTGGCTCTGAACCTGATGGCAGTCGCGGGAATGTTGGCTTTCAGCATTGCAATGGTAGCAAGTATTCCTGCTGCGATTGCCGTTTTTCTGATGCGCCGCACCCGAATTGTTCGTGGTTTGACGGATATGTTGGCCGGTGGCCTGATTGGCGGCGTTGCAGCACACTTGCTGCTGGGAAACGGCCTTCGGCTTTCGGTCGAGGTGACGCCGGAAACCCTCGGTTTTTCGGCCTGTGGCCTGCTCGGGGGGCTGGTTTACTGGATATTTGCCGGGCGCCCCCGTCCGCCCTATTCACAGGCCTGAGTGATCAGCGCCTCGGCGGCTTCACCGATCGCCGTCAGCGCTTCCGGCGCCATGGCATGCTCTGCTGTGGCATATTCCTGCGGCAGGCCGGTTTCCGCGGTCTGGAACAGGTGATTGACCCCGCCGAGCAATGTGGATTGGGTCGGCAGGCCAGGGCGGGCGGCCACCAGGGCGCGCGATTGCGGCTCGGCCAGGACCTGCAAATCCAGATCGCCGAAAAAGGCGTGAACCGGCCCCTCGAAGGCGGCCATGGCCGGTGCCGGGTCGAGATCGAGCGCGGCAATCGCATAATCCTGCCCCCAGATTGCGCCTTGCTGCCGGGCCTGGTCTTCCGGAAAGCCGAGTGCGACCAGGGCGTCAGTCAGGGCCGCCGAATAATCGTCGACGCTGTCATCGCGCATCACTTCGAACATGGCGGTCTGCAGGACATGGTTCCGGTCTGCCTGTGCCTGTGTGCCGCCGGAGGCCAGGATGATGGCTTCGGACTGGTCATACAGCGTTTGCGCCATCGGCATGTGCATGCCGGCAAGGGTCAGGATGAAGGCCGGATCGGCTTCTTGCGCCGCGAGAAAGGCAATCATCCCGCCCTCGGAATGACCGAGCATGCCGGTGCAGGCCGCGTCGATTCCCGCCGCACCGCGCAACGCGGCCAGGGCGGCGGCCGCATCATCCGCCAGGTCATGCGGCGAATCCGGGGCCACGGCGTCCGATCCGCCAATCCCGCGATCATCCAGACGCAGGCTCGCAATGCCGCGTTCGGCGAGGCTGTCGGCCAGCGCGGCAAACGGGCGTTGTCCGGCAATGGCGGCGTCCCGGTCCTGCGTGCCGGACCCGTTGAGCAGGAGAATCGCCGGGAACGGGCCATCGCCCTCCGGTAATTGCAGCGTCCCGGCCAGCCGCACATCGCCGGACCGGACGATGAAATCCCCGGCCGGCGCGGTTGAACCGGTGCCGCTGCGCTGCAAGGTCAGCGGGAAACTCGCGCCGCCTTGTGAGAATTCGCCGCTCAGCGTGTCAGGAGATGTCAGAGCCAGGTCCAGTGCGGCGCCGACCGCCGTGATCGTGCCGGCAAAGCCGGACGCATCGCGCTGCGTGACCTCAACGGGCAGCCGCGCGCCGGACTGGTCCAGGCTGATCAGGACCGCCCGCTCGCCCCGCACTTCCAGCACCAGCCGCAATTGTGCCGCGCCAACGTCCAGCGTGCCGGTCCAGTCGCCTTCATAATCCTGTGTGACGGTCACCGGTGCGCGGTCTTGCTCCTCTGCCGGTCCGGTGCAGGCCATGAGCGGCAGGGCCAGGGCGCATAGCATCAGGGCGATCGGGCGCATGACATTCCTCATTCGTTGTTTCACTAATTAGCCTTGACGCTAAATAATGTCCGTGTCAATCAGAAAGCATGAGCGATGTCTTCAAGGCGCTGGGCCATCCGGTCCGCCGCCAGGTGCTGAAAAAGCTGCGCGACGGACCGATGACGGCGGGTGATCTCGCCGATGCCTTCCCCGTGTCCAAGCCGACCATGTCGGGCCATTTCGCGGCGCTCAAGGAGGCGGGGCTGATCCGCGCCGAGCGCCATGGCACCACGATCCGCTACCGGCTCAATGCCGGCGCCGCCGAAGAAGCCATCGCCCTTCTCATGGACCTGATCGGAAAGGATGATCGAACATGATCCGCACCGGCCTTATCATCTCCGCCTTCGCCTTCATCCTGGCGGTCATCTTCTCCGCCTATGGCTGGATGCACACCGATCCGGGCGCGCAGGTGCCCGTGCATTTCAACATGTCGGGCGAAGCCGACCGCTACGGCTCGAAAGCCGAGGCCTTCCTCTTCCTTCCGGCGCTCCTGCTGGGCATCACCTTCCTGCTCTCGCTGGCGCCCTCGATCGATCCGCGCGGCAAGAATCTGCGCCGCTCGCGCCCGGTCTATATCGTCGGCTGGATGATCGGCGTCATCGCCATTGCCGGCGGGCAGGGCCTGATCACCTGGACCGCGCTGGGCGGCGGTGTCGAGGGCTCGGTCATGGCGCGCGGCATCGGCGTGTTTATTGCCGCCATCATGCTGCTGCTGGGCCTGGTGATCGCCAAGGCGCGGCCGAATTTCTTCGCCGGCATCCGCACGCCCTGGACGCTGTCCTCCGATCTCAGCTGGGACAAGACCCACCGCCTGGCCAGCCGCGTCTATCTGCTGGCGGGCCTGCTCGGCCTCGCCGCGGCGCTCCTCCTGCCGCCCGAGCCGGTGACGATCGGCCTGTTTGCCGCGCTGATCGCGTCCACGCTGGGCCTCGTCATCTATTCCTGGCATGTCTGGAAGCACGACCCGGCACGCGAGACCCTCTCGCCCGACGACGCCGATTGACGCGGTCTGATTGATGTCTTGCGCGGCTTCGCATCTGCGGTAATTTCCGCCCGGATTTCTTTTCGGGAGGCGCATCATGGCGCGCAAGATCAACCGGGTCGTTCTCGCCTATTCCGGCGGGCTGGACACCTCCATCGCGGTGAAATGGCTGCAGGAGGCCTATGACGCCGAAGTCGTCACCTTCACCGCCGATCTCGGCCAGGGCGAGGAGATCGAGCCGGCGCGCGCCAAGGCTCTGGCGGCCGGCGTCAAGCCCGAGCACATCTTCATCGAGGACCAGCGCGAGGAGTTTGCCCGCGACTACATCTACCCGATGGTGCGCGCCAATGCGGTCTATGAAGGCCTTTACCTGCTGGGCACATCGATCGCCCGCCCGCTGATTGCCAAGCGCCTGGTCGAGATCGCGCACGAGACCGGCGCCGATGCGGTTGCCCATGGCGCCACCGGCAAGGGCAATGACCAGGTCCGCTTCGAGTTG
>CBDUFA010000100.1:0-5717 GCA_965366295.1 uncultured Hyphobacterium sp. | reverse complement strand
CTATCATCTGAATGTCGATCCGGATGCGGCCCGGGCCATGAAATGGTTTTCGCGCGCCGCTGAACTCGCCCATGGCGAGGCGCGGATCGATGCGGAATATCACCTCGCGCTGGCCGCAGAGCGCCTGCCCGCCACGCAGCGCGACACGATTTTGCCTGACCTGCTCCGGCAACTCGGGCAACATTCCGGTTCAAGCGGCGATTTAGGCTCGCGGATCAAGGCATTAGCCGATAGGTATAAGGCGCAAGGCGGGACGAGGGAGACGGCGAGGTGAGCTGGCGGCGCTATGTGAGATGGATCAAATGGCCCTGGCGCTGGGTGTTCGATCAGCGCGAGCGCAAGGACTATATTGCCCAGGCGACCTCCCGCCTGATCGCGGAAATTGTCGGGTCCAGGTCAATGGTGCGCCAGACCTGGGATGGCGCCCAATCGCTTGAAAACGCGAAACATGTTGCCGTTCTGGTGACCTGGGATGCCAAGGGGCGCGTGCACGATTTCCTGATCGAACACATGAAATCCCTGGCGAAGGCCGGCCGGAAGGTGATCCTGGTCTCGAACAGTCCCGAATTCCCCGAAGCGCAGGTCGAGCGGGCCCGCCCGCATTGTGCGCTGGTCGCCTGGCGCCGCAATCGGGGTTATGATTTCGGCGCCTACCGCGACGGGATATTGCTGGCGCCGGACTATGACGGGCTCGATTCCCTGATCCTCATCAATGACAGCATTTACGGCCCGTTCCAGCCGCTGGCGCCGCTGCTGAAACAGGCTTCGGACAAGACCGCGGATGTCTGGGGCATGACCGACAGCTGGGATACGCGCTGGCATCTGCAGAGCTATTTCCTGTTATTCCATCGCGCGGCGCTGCAGAACACCAAGGTGCGCGAGATCTGGGCCAGGTGGAAACACGTCCAGTCGAAATCCTGGATCATCAACAAGCTCGAGATCGGTCTGACAGGGCAGCTGGAACGCGCCGGATTGCGATGTTCCGCCCTCTTCCCCTATCGCGCCGAGGTGACGAAATTCGCCAATACCGTGCGGGACAATGAATTGCTCGCCGACGAGGCCCTGCCCGAACCACATCGCAAACTGCTCGAGCGCATGCTGGAGCTCGCCGACGCCGGCGCGCCGATGAACCCGTGTCATTTCTTCTGGGACCAGCTGATCGCTGAAGGCTTCCCCTATCTCAAGCGCGAAGTGCTCACCGCGAACCCGATCGGCATGCCGCGATTGTATGAGTGGAGCGGCCTGGTCGCCGCAACGGGCCAATACGACCCCGACTTCATTGTCCGCCACTTGCGGACGATCGCGAAAAACCGGGTGGTGTGATGCACACGGAGCCCGGCACACACTGGATCGAGACGATTTCCGGCCTGTCCGAGATCGATATCGGCCGGGCCCGCCGCCTGGCATCGGAAACCGGAGAAAGGCTTGCGCGGGCCCTGAAACGGCTCGGCGCGGCCTCCGATGTCGCCATTGCCGATGCGCTGGCCAAAGCGGCAGGGCTTGAGCGGATCGCCCCGGGCGATTTTCCGGCCCAGCCCGTCGAGGCCGGCGGGATTTCTCCGCAATTTCTTCAGGACGCCGCTGCCATACCGCTTTCGGAGACGGACGAGGCCATCCTGCTCGCCGTGGCGGACCCGACCGACCCCGCACCGGCGGAAGGGGTTCAGCTGGCCACCGGAAAACGGGTCGAGCTCAAGGTTGCGGCCTTCGCCGATATCGAGGCCGCGCATTCACGACTTTATGGCGCCGAAAGCCCGGCCAACGAGCTTTACGATGACGATTTCGGCGATGGAGAGGACCTCAAGGACCTGGCCAGCGAGGCCCCGGTCGTCCGGCTGGTCAACGATCTTTTCGCCGACGCGCTCAAATCGCGCGCCTCCGACATCCATGTCGAACCCTTCCGCGACCGTTTGCGCATCCGGTTCCGGATCGACGGCGTGCTGCACGACCGTCCCTCGCCCAAGGCCGGCCTGGCCCGGCTGATCACCAGCCGGATCAAGATCCTCGCCAATCTCGACATTGCCGAACGCCGCCGTCCCCAGGATGGCCGTGCGCGGGTCACCGTGGCGGGCCGCGCGCTCGATCTGCGGGTCGCGACCGCCCCCACGGCGCACGGCGAAAGCGTCACCATCCGCCTGCTCGAAGACCGGGACACCCAGGTCAAGCTGGACGATCTGGGCCTGTCGCAATCCCAGCGCGACCACCTGACCGCACACCTGTCCGCGCCCTATGGCCTTATCCTGGTGACCGGCCCGACCGGATCCGGCAAGACCACCACGCTCGCCGGTGCGCTGGACCAGCTCAACACGATCGAGCGCAAGCTGATCTCCATCGAGGACCCGGTCGAATACCAGATCGAGGGCGTCAACCAGATTGCAGTCAACGCGGCGATCGGCCTGACATTTGCCAGCGTGCTCCGCTCTGTTCTGCGCCACGATCCCGACGTCATCGTCGTCGGCGAGCTGCGCGATGGCGAGACCGCCGAGATCGCCATCAATGCGGCCCTGACCGGCCACCTCGTGCTGGCCACTGTCCACACCAATACGGCCTCGGGCGCCGCGCCGCGCCTGATCGATATGGGCGTCGACCCGGCCCTGTTGAGATCGACCCTGCGCCTCTCCGTCGCCCAGCGGCTGGTCCGCCAGCTCTGCGATGATTGCAAGGCGCCGGACACGCCGCCGGCCGGGCTGAAATCCGCCTGGAAAGCGGTCGGATGCGACCAGTGTGCCGGCACCGGCTATCGCGGCCGCGTCGGCGTCTTCGAGTTCGTCGACATGAAGGACGAGCTCTCCGACATCTTGAAGCCGGGCGTCGCGGCTTCGGAAGTCGAGAAGCTCGCCCGCAAGAAGAAAATGGCCTCGATCCGCGATGATGCGCTGGCCAAGATCGAGGCCGGGATCACCAGTGCGGCGGAAGTCGACCGCGTCCTGGGAGTGATCTGATGGCTTTGTTCGCGGTCCGGGCCATCCGGCCGGATGGCGGCGAGGAAACGGTGCGCATCGAGGCGGCCGACAAGGCCGGAGCCGCAGCCGCCATCACCGCGCGGGGGCTCACGCCGATCCGTGTCCAGCCCGCCCGTGAAGCCGCACAGAAACAGGCCACCGGCAAGGCGAAGAAGATGGCAACCCGGCTGGCCCGGGAATTGTCGGTCCTGACCGCCGCCGGACTGAGCATCGAACCGGCGCTGGCCGCGCTCTCGCGGCATGCCGCGGACGACAAGCTCAAGGACGCCGCCGACATGCTGCTCGCCGACATCCGCAATGGCGCCTCCCTGTCGGAAGCCTTCGCCAAGCGGCCCGAGCTGTTTCCCGCCCCCTTCCCCGAAATCGCCGAAGCCGGTGAGGCCGGTGGCGCGCTGGGCAAGGCGCTGGGCGAACTGGCGGACAATCGCGAACAACGCGAAGCGGTCGAAAACAGCATTATCGGCGCGCTGGTATATCCCGCCTTCCTGATGGGTATGGCGATGCTGGCCATGGCCGGGTTGATCGGTTTCGTCATTCCCCGTTTCCGTGGCCTGTTCGAGCAGATCGGCCGGGACGTGCCCGAACCGGCCTCCACCGTCTTCGGCCTGTCCGAAACAATTGGCAGTGTCGCGCCCTTCGTGTTCGGCGCGCTCTTGCTCGCTTTTGTGGCCTTGCGGATCGCCCTGACGCGGCCGGCCATTGCCGAGGCCTTTGATCGTTGGCTGCTGTCCCTGCCGATGGCCGGCGATGCCCTGCGCGTGATTATCGCGGCGCGGTTTTTCCGGGTCCTGTCGCTCTTGCTGGCCAACGGATTGTCAGCCGTACCCGCGCTTCGCCTGTCCGCCAAGTCCGCCGGCAATCGCTGGGCGGTAAGGCAGCTGAGTGTCGCCCTGACGGAAGTCCGCACCGGCCGTGGCTTTGCCGACCAGGTCGAGGCCTCCAGCGTATTGCCCTCACTGGCCACCGAGCTCCTCTCAGTGGGCGAGGAAACCGGCGAGCTCGCCGCGGCCGCCGGGCGCCTGGCGAATTTCTATGAGACCCAGTTTTCCCGCGGCGCGAAGGCTTTTTCCCAGATCGTCGGACCGGCTGTCATCGTCTTCACCGGCATTGTGATCGGGATCGTGATTATTTCCATCCTGCTCGCTATGGTAAGCATCAACGATATCGGACTCTAGAGGCGTAACATGTACCCGATTGCTGCTCAGACCCCTGACCACCGCCGCGGCTTTTCGCTGACCGAGCTGATGATTGCGCTGTTCATCCTCGCGCTCGTCGCGGTCATCGTGGCGCCCCAGTTCTTCCGCTTTATCGGCCAGGCCAACAGCGACACGGCGACGGCGCAGCTGGAGAACATCGCCACCCAGCTCAATTTCTACCGGCTGGAAAACGGCGATTATCCCGACGGCTCGCAGGGCTTGTCCGTGCTGACCTTCAATGAAGGCCGGTCCGTGCCGAACGATCCCTGGGACCGTCCCTATGTCTACGAGTATATCGGCCGCGGCCAGGCGCGCGTCGGCACCTATGGCGCAGACGGGGAGGAAGGCGGCGACGGTGAGGATGAAGACATCTTCCGCACGCTCCAATAGCCGCGCCGGATTTTCGCTCACAGAGCTTCTGATCGCGCTGGTCATCCTGGCGATCGCGGTGACGCTGGTCGCGCCCATGCTGTTTGCCAACTCGCCGGAACGCGATCTGCGCCAGGCCGACCGGGTGTTCGAATCCGCCGCCCGCATCGCACAGACCGAAGCCCGGCTGACCGGTCAGGACACGCTGCTGACCGTCGACCTCGATGCCCGCACCCTGACCGTCTTCCCCAGCGAGCGGGCATTCCGGATTGACCGCGAGATCGACGTGCGCGCCACGGTCGCGGAAGCCGAACTCGAAGACCGGCTCGCCTCGGTACGCTTCTTCCCGGAAGGCGCGACCACTGGCGGCACATTCCTGATGACGCTGGAGGACAGCGCGCGCGCCCTGCGGATCAGCTGGCTCTCCGGCCAGGTCGAAAGGCTGGATCCCGATGAGCTCGACTAGGTCCGGCTTCACCCTGCTCGAAACGGTCATCGCCATTGCGCTGGCCGCGGCCGGACTGGCGGCGGTTTACCAGGTTTATGCCTCGGCCGCGCAGGCCGAGCGCGCGGCGGGCGAAACCGAACAGGCCGCAAGGCTCATCGAGCACTTGCTGGCGGCCGGCGAAGCGGGATCGAGCGGCGAAACCTCGGGCTATGCGTGGACCATCGAGTCGGTCCCGACGCCCGGCTTCGATCAGCTCGAGACCTTCACCATCCGCATCACCGCACCGTCCGGGCGCGAGATCGAACTGTCCGAAGACCGGCCCCGCCGGCAGGAGGGTCCGGTTTGAAACGCGGATTCTCGCTTGTCGAAATGCTGATCGCGCTGGCCCTGACCGCCGTGGCGCTGGCCATTATCGCGGAAGGCGTCCGCCAGACCGTGAATTTCGAGCAACGCCTCGCCGAAGTCCGGCAGGAGCGCGAAGCCGAGTTATCGACGCTGGAAGCGGTTCGTGGGCGGCTGGAGCGGCTTGTCCCGGCTGTGCGCCCGGCTGAAGGCGAGGGCGAAGCGGAAATCCTGTTCGACGGGCAGGCGCAATCCGTCGTCTTCATTGCCGCCGACCCGGGCTATCCCAGTGCGGCCGGTCTTTATGAATACCGGCTTCGGTTGACGGGCGGCGACGACGATGAAGAAACAGGGGAAGGCGCGGAAAGCGGACCGCAGACACCGCAGTTGATCGTTTTC
>CBDUFA010000099.1:0-5727 GCA_965366295.1 uncultured Hyphobacterium sp. | reverse complement strand
CCGAGGGATATGGCTGGTCGGTCGGCGAGTCCTCCCACGACTGGAGCAAGCTGTGCAATAACCTGCATGCGGAAGTCGACCGCCTGTCCGGCATCTACTGGAAGAATCTGTCGAATTCCGGCGTCGATATCCTGCAAGACCGGGCGGAGCTCGAAGACCCGCACACGGTGCGGCTGGTGGGGGAAAACCGGACGATCACCGCGAAATACATCCTGATCGCGGTCGGTGGAAAGCCGGCCCAGCTGGGCATTGAAGGCGAGGAATTGTGCATCTCGTCCAACGAGGTCTTCCTGCTCAAGGAACGGCCGCAGCATGTGGTCATCAATGGTGGCGGCTATATCGCCTGCGAGTTTGCCCAGGTGTTCGCCGGTCTCGGATCCGACGTCTGCCAGATCTATCGCGGCGACACGGTCCTGCGCGGGTTCGACGACGATGTCCGCATGCATGTTCACGACTCGCTGAAACGGTCGGGCGTTCGCGTCATGACCCATGCCAACACGGTGAAAGTCTCCGAGCTGGATAATGGCCGCCGCCTTGTCACCACCGATACCGGCGAGGAGATCGAGGCCGATATCGTCATACAGGCGGTCGGCCGGGTGGCGCATACTGAGGGGCTGGGGCTCGACAAGGCCGGTGTCACGACCGCGAAGAATGGCGCGATCGCCGTCGACCGGTTCTCGAAAACCAATGTCGATAACATTTACGCCGTCGGCGACGTCACCGACCGGATCAATCTGACGCCAGTCGCGATCCGTGAAGGAGCAGCTTTTGCGGCAACCGTGTTCGGCGACGAGCCGACCGCCTTCGATCATGCTGATGTGGCCAGCGCCGTTTTCACCCAGCCGCCGGTCGGCGTTGTGGGTCTGACCGAGCATGATGCCCGACAGGCTTTTGGCGACGTCGATATCTTCAAGCCTATGAAAAATGCGCTTTCCGGGTCGGAAAGCCGCATGTTGGTGAAGCTGGTTGTGCGGCAGGATACACAGCAGGTCGTGGGCGTTCACATGGCCGGTGACGATAGTCCGGAAATCATCCAGGCCGTTGGCATCGCCGTGAAGGCCGGTCTGACCAAGGCACAATTCGATGCCACGTGTGCGGTACACCCGACCGTTGCGGAAGAACTGGTGACGTTGAAGGAAAAATGGACACCGCCGGAAATCTCATGAGCTGGACACCGTCTTCCTGGCGGGACAAGCCGGCGGCCCAGTTGCCGGACTATGCCGACGCCGCTGCGCTCGTACGCGTGGAAGCCGAGCTGGCCGCCAAGCCGCCGCTCGTGTTTGCGGGCGAGGTACGGCGCTTGCGGCGGCAATTGGCGGATGTTGCCTCGGGAAAAGCCTTCCTGTTGCAGGGCGGGGATTGCGCGGAAAGCTTCAAGGAATTCTCCGCCGACAATGTGCGCGATACCTTCCGCGTCATCCTGCAGATGGCCGTCATCCTGACTTTCGCGGCGGCCAAGCCGGTGGTGAAGGTCGGACGCATTGCCGGCCAATTCACCAAGCCGCGGTCCAAGCCGACCGAAACCATCGATGGTGTCGAACTGCCGAGCTATCGCGGTGACAGCGTCAACGACATGGCGTTCGATGCGCAAGCACGCGAACCCGATCCGCAGCGGCTGATCCGCTCCTACGAACAATCCGCCGCGACGATAAACCTGTTGCGGGCGTTTGCCTCCGGCGGTTTCGCCGACCTCGGCAATGTCCACCAGTGGACACTCGAATTTATCAAGGATTCCCCGGCCAGTGACCGCTATGCCGAACTGGCGGGCCGGATATCCGAAGCACTGGCCTTCATGCGGGCCTGCGGTGTGACCGGTGATGCGGCGCGCAGCCTGGAGGGCGTGGATTTCTATACCTCGCACGAAGCGCTGCACCTGCCGTTCGAGGAGGCGCTGACACGGCGCGACACGACCGGTGAGGGCTGGCTGGCGACATCGGCGCACCTGTTATGGATCGGCGAACGCTCGCGCCAGCCCGGCGGTGCGCATGTCGAGTTCGCGCGCGGCGTGATCAACCCGATCGGGATGAAGTGTGGCCCGACGATGGAGCCGGATGACCTCTTTCCGGTGCTGGACGTGTTGAACCCCGACAATGAGGCGGGGCGCGTGATCCTGATTGCCCGCATGGGTGCGGACAGGGTGCGCGACCGTTTGCCGAAGCTGGTCCGCGCCGTCGAAGACGCCGGCCGGTCCGTGGTCTGGTCCTGCGATCCGATGCATGGCAACACGGTGAAAACCGAGAGCGGCTACAAGACACGCGATTTCGACCGCGTGCTGAACGAGCTCGAAGGCTTCATGCAGGCCGTTTCGGACGGCGGCGGCTATCCGGGCGGTGTTCATTTCGAGATGACCGGGCAGGATGTCACCGAATGTGTCGGCGGCGCCAAGGCGCTGACCGAAGCCGATCTCTCCTCGCGCTATCACACGCATTGTGACCCGCGGCTCAATGCCGACCAGGCGCTGGACATGGCATTCCGGATTGCCGAGGCGCTCACTGCTGCACGCGACGGGAAACCCCGGGCCGCCTAGCCGTCCTGCTCACCCTCTTCGGGGACATCGCCCTGGCTGGGCGTGGAGAAGACCTGGCCCGGATAGATCAGGTCCGGATCGCGAATCTGTTCGCGATTGGCCTGGTAGATCACCGTGTACTGCATGCCTTCGCCATAGATGCGGCGGGCAATCCGCCACAAGCTGTTTCCAGGCTGCACGATAACACGGCCTTCGCCGAGCTGGATTTCTTCCGGGGCCACCCGTTCAAACGGAAGGGCAATCACGGCCTCGACCTGGCCGTCCACGGACAGCATGTCGATCTGCAAGTCATAAACGCCCGGCGCCAGGGTTTCCGCGGCGCGAAGCGACCAGCGGCCGTCAGGATTGGTCGCGGTTTCGCCGACAATGGCACCATTGGCGAAGACGCGTACCCGGCTGCCCGGCGTGGCGCGGCCACCGAAAATCACCGCGCCGCTGTCGTCATAATCGACGGTTTCGAGCACGAGCGGGCCGGTGGCAATGCCGGTCATCGGCCCCTGGCGGACCTCGCTGGCCTGACCCGGCTGGGTGATGACGACCAGTGGAATTTCATCGCGCGAAGCGGGTATCGACACCAGCACCGTCTGGTCCGAACGGATCCGTTCACCGCTCTGCGACACCATTTCCAGTGCCAGCGAAAGCGAGCCGGCGGGCAGGGGCTGGTCAATGATGACCACCCATTCGCCGCGATTGTCGATGGCCGTATCGGCGATCGGTTCACCATCGGCGAGGATGTTCAGCACCCATTCCGGTGCCCCGCGCCCGGCGATCACCGCCGTGCCGGCCGGATCGATCCGGACGATGTCGAAGGTCGGCGGTGCCGTGCTGGGCAGCACGTCGAGCTCTTCGTCGCTGGCCCCGCCAGTCGTGGCTTCGACCGCGGAATCCTGCGGTGCCGGGGTGCGGGTCAATACGAAAACGGCCGCCGCGCCGATCGCCAGCGCGCCGAGAATTGCTGCGAGAATGAGGGACCGCATTGCGGTCATGCCGAAACTCCTTTTTTGCCGGTGTATCACGGCCAATGATGGTCGCAACATGCGCAATCGCGCCATAAGGTGCAATTGTCACATAGAAGGGCAAACAGAAATGGCGAAAGTACGGTCGATTGGTGTCTTTTGCGGTTCGGCGACAGGACGCAATGAAGCCTATGGAAAAGCAGCGCGGGCGGCCGGCAAGGCAATTGCCGGGTCCGGATCGCGCCTGGTCTATGGCGGCGGCGATGTCGGCCTGATGGGGCAGGCGGCCCACGCGGCGCTGGAAGCCGGCGGCAAGGTGCTGGGCGTGATTCCCGAATTCATGATCGCCACCGAAGGCCTTTACGAAGAGGCCGAGACCCGGATCGTAACAACCATGTCGATCCGCAAGAACATGCTGATCGAGGAAAGCGATGCCTTCCTGATCATGCCGGGCGGGGTGGGCACGCTGGAGGAAATCTTCGACGTGTTGTCGCGCCAGCGCCTGTCACAGCACGACAAGCCGGTGGCCTTCCTCAATGTCGAGGATTTCTGGGACCCGTTCTTCACCCTGCTGTACCGCACGGAGAAAGAAGGCTTCACGCCGGACGGATTCCACGATCATGTCAGCGTGCATGACGATGCCGGCGAGGCCATAGCCCGCCTGCTGAAGGATATCGGCTAGCCCTTCAGCCGCTCCAGGACGCGCTCGCGCCCGATCAGCGGCAGCAATTCGGACATGTCGGGCCCTCGCTGTTCGCCGGTCAGCGCCAGGCGCAGCGGCATGAACAGGTCCTTGCCCTTGCGGCCGGTCTTCTCTTTCAGGAGACCGGTCCATTGTCCCCAGCTCTCGCCGGTCAGCTCGCCGGCGGGAAGCTCGGCCGATGCCGTGGCAATATAGTCCGCATCCTCGATCACCGGCGTGACGGGGCCCTCGATCAGCTGGTACCAGTCCCTTGCATCGTCCAGCTTTTCAAGGTTCGGCGCCACGGCGTGCCAGAAGGCCTCGCCGCCATCCGCGTTCATGGCCGCGAGCCGCTCCTTCACGCTGGCATAGTCCAGCTGGTGCAGGATGCGCGCATTGAGGCGCTGCAGTTCGGCCGGGTCGAAACGGGCCGGCGCGCGCGAGTATTTCTCGAACGAGAATGTGTCGATCAGGGCCTGCATGTCGGTGAAGGCGTCCACCGGATCGGAGGTGCCGATCTTGGCCAGCAGCGACAGGATCGCCATCGGTTCGATGCCTTCGGATTCGCGCAGATCGGTGATTGCGAGCGTGCCGAGACGCTTGGAAAGCTTGCCGCCATCCGCACCGACCAGCAGGGCCTGGTGACCGAATTCCGGCGCCTTGCCGCCAAGCGCCTCGAAGATCTCGATCTGGGCACCGGAATTGGTGACATGGTCCTCGCCACGAATGATCGTGGTGATCCCGGCATCGATATCATCGACGACGCTGGGCAGGGTATAGAGGTAGGAACCGTCCTCGCGGATCAGGATCGGGTCGGACAGGGAGGAGGTCTCGATCGTGGTTTCGCCGCGCACGAGGTCGTTCCAGCTCACCGGCTTGCCCGACAACTTGAAGCGCCAGTGCGGCTTGCGGCCCTCGGCCTCGTGGGCGGCTTTCTGTTCCTCGGTGAGGTTCAGCGCGGCCCGGTCATAGACCGGCGGTTTGCCCTGGGCGCGCTGGATCTTGCGCTTGCGGTCGAGCTCGTCGCCGGTCTCATAGGCCGGATAGAGCAGGCCCATCTCCTTCAGCTTTTCCGCCGCGGCGTCGTATTTCGCGAAGCGGTCCGACTGGTTGAATGTCTCGTCCCAGGCCAAGCCCAGCCATTCAAGGTCGCGCTTGATGCCATCCTCGAACGCCTTGGTCGAGCGCTCCAGGTCCGTGTCGTCGATGCGTAGCACGAACTGGCCGCCGGTCTGGCGCGCATGAAGCACATTGGTCAGCGCGGTGCGGACATTGCCGACATGCAGCTTGCCGGTCGGGCTCGGGGCGAAACGGACTTTGGTGGTCATGGATTTTTGCCTGCTGAAATCAGAGCGCGCGGCTTAGCGCCGATGCGCGTTTGCGGCAAGGGGAAGGGGCGGTTGGGGCTCTTTAGTCTTCTTCTTTCCGGGGCATGCGCCTATTCCCTCTCCCCGCTGGCAGGGAGAGGGTAGGGTGAGGGGTTCTTTTCCAGAAACCGCACCGATTACAGAACAGTCTCTGTAACGCCCTCGATATTCTCCAAGACCTCATTGTTCCAGAAA
>CBDUFA010000098.1:0-5729 GCA_965366295.1 uncultured Hyphobacterium sp. | reverse complement strand
TGAACACAATCGACCTCGGTTCTGATGCCGCTGGCGGACCGGATCTCATTGCCCTCGCGGCGACGATCGGAAATACCGGGATTGTCGACATTCCCGTCGGCCCGCGCGGTGTTTTCTCGGTTGCCACGATCAATCTCGGCGGTGCAGGCGACGTCACCG
The DNA here is from genome assembly GCA_965366295.1 of uncultured Hyphobacterium sp. Lineage (GTDB taxonomy): Bacteria > Pseudomonadota > Alphaproteobacteria > Caulobacterales > Maricaulaceae > Hyphobacterium. The sequence continues at coordinate 5,570 of CBDUFA010000098.1, read as the reverse complement.
TCAGCGCGCAGAGCCTTGATCCGGACCTGCCAGCTGTCGGCCAGGTCTGCCAGACCAATGCGGGCGGCGCGTGCATGGCACCTCCGGCTGACAATCTCACTTTGAATATCGGAGCGAATGAGACACCGACATTCGGCGTATTCGTCCGGACCAATTATGTGACGCCATTCAGTCCGCGACAGCGCTTCCAGTTCCAGATGCGCGTGAACAACCAGCTTCGGGGTTCGACGTCTGTCGCTATCCGCGACCAGGGTGACCTCGCGGCGCCAACGATCTCTGACCACGCATTTTCGGTGACGGCATTCGAAAGCCAGTCCGGCGCGTTGGCCTCGTATGCCAGCGGTTATTATGATCGCTTCGAGATTGTCAGCCAGCCCTCCCTGGGGTCCGTCAGTCTGAATGGCACCACGGGCGCGTATACCTACACGGCGCCTGCTGTCGGAGGCGTTGATACATTCACATACCGGGCCGGCAATTCCGCCGGATGGTCGTCGCCGATGACCGCGACCGTAACCGTCAATGCGCTGCCACTCCCTGTGGCGAACGGCTTCACCATCGTCGACGACACGGATGGCTCGTTCAGCGTCGATCTGGACGATCATGTTGATGGCAGCATTGATATCGACCGCTTCGTTTTGACCAGCGATCCGCCGGGAACCTTCACTTTTGACGAGCTGTCGGGCGTGGTCACGATCGAGCTGCCGTCCGATCCCGGTGCAGTCTCCTTCGATTATGCCGGCATAAACCAGAGCGGGCAGGGCACGTCTGCTACCGGCAATGTCAATGTCGTTGCCTATGACGCGTGCGCACCGGCGGATATCACGCGCTCACGCCTGACCCGGCGTCTGTCGGAGATCGAGGTGTCCACGACCGGTGCCGTGACGATGGGTGAAGTCGAGACACTGGGCGCTGCCCTTTGCATGACCGAAACCGGACGGGAAGCCGGGCAATATATCCGCTTCCGCAATACCGACCGCAGAATTCAGGTCCTGATTGCTCTCGATAGCACGCGCTACACGATCTACATGGCGAATGATGGCGCAACGAGCTGGGAGGCGATCTTCCCGATGTGCAAGACGGTTGGTCAAAACCGCCTGTCCGCCTGTTAGCGGCGATCATTCGTGATCAGGCCGGATGAGATCATCAGGCCGAAGATCGCAGCGGTGAAGAAATAGAGACCGGGCTGTTCGATGATACGGATGGCCCGGTCGCCCGACAGGGTGAAGACGATGAGGGCGGCAATCAGCACGTCCATCATCGACCATTTCCCGAGCCGGTCGACCCAGTTCAGGGCGCTTCGCCCGTGGGCCCATCCGGCATTTACCGCGGCGAGGTAGAAAGTTTTCGCAATCGGAAACAATATCGAGAAGACCAGGATGACGGTGCCGAGAAGGTAACTTTCGTTCTCGAACAGGGCGCGTGTCACATCGAGCAGGGAGTGTGACTCGGTGAAGAATATCAGGCGCCGCGCTTCGAGCATTGGCGTCATGAGACCGGCGACGAGGCAAACACCCGACAGCAGGATCAGGACACGGGCCAGCACACCGCCGCGGCCATGCGCCCTTTGTATTGAAGTCTCCGCCATGACTGCCTCCCGTCCTGACGGCATGAGGCAAAGAGATTGCGGCGATGTTGGGGCAGTAAAAAAGGGCTGCGGTTTTCCGCAGCCCTTCTCAAATGCCGGAAGTCTAGTTGGTCAGTAGCCGCTCATTTCGGCGACGCGGGCGGCACCCCAGGCATCGTCACCGAGGAATTCACCGGCGGCCTGTGCCCGCTTATAGAAGAAGCCGATCTCGTATTCGTCGGTCATGCCGACACCGCCATGCATCTGGATGGCTTCGGCGGCGGCAAGGCGGCCAACCTTGGTGGCCTTGGCCTTGGCAGCAGCAATCCAAAGCGGTGCCTGCGACGGTGATTCATCGAGTTGACGCAGGGCCTTCATGACCAGTGACTCGGTCATCTCGATTTCTGTGAACAGGTGCGCGGCACGATGCTGCAAGCCCTGGAAAGAGCCGATCTTCTGGCCGAATTGCTCGCGTTCCTTGATATAGTCCAGCGTCCGGCCGAAAGCTTCCTCGGCAAGCCCCAGCTGTTCCGCAGCAAGGCAGGCCCGGCCGGCATCGAGCACCATGTCCAGCAAGGCTTTTCCGTCTTCGGTTTCGGACAACAGGGCATCGCCGTCCAGCTTGACCTCGTCAAACTTGATATTCGCCGGGGCATGGCTGTCGACCGACCGCCGCAATGTGCGTTCAACGCCGTCATTCGCTGGATCGACGAGGAAAAGCCCGATGGATTCATCGTCCATTTTCGCGGCGACGATCAGCATGTCGGCACCATTGCCGCATTCGACATAGCGTTTCTCACCGCTGAGACGGAAACCGTTGCCGTCCTTGGTGGCCCGGGTCTCGATATGACCCGCATCGTGGCGGGCCTTCTCGTCGACCGCGAGGGCATAGACCTTTTCGCCTTCGGCGATTTTCGGAAGATGCTCTGCCTTCTGCGCGTTAGTGCCACCCTGGCGCAATGCCGTGGCACACAGGATGGATGAAGCTAGGAAGGGTGTTGCGGCCAGAGTGCGGCCCATCTCCTGGAGGATCAGGCCGGCGGCCGTAAAGCCCATATCGACCCCGCCATATTCTTCGGGGATGACAATGCCGTTCCAGCCCATTTCGCCCATCTCTTTCCAGATGGCGTGGCGGAACCCGTCCTTGCAGCCCTCATCGCGCAGGCGGCGAAGTTCGGAAACGGGGGATTTTTCTTCGAGGAAAGCCTTCGCGCTATCGCGCAGCATCTGTTCTTCCTCGGACAGGATATAGCTCATCGTATCGTCTCCGAATTAGCTGCCGGGCAGCTCAAGCACGCGCTTGGCGAGAATGTTCAGCTGGATTTCCGATGTGCCGCCCTCGATCGAGTTGGCACGGGAACGAAGCCAGCCACGCGCGGGATCGCCATCGCTTGGATCATCGCCTTCCCAGAGCAGCCCGTCATAACCGAGCGCCGTCATGTTGAGCTCGTGGCGCCGCTTGTTCAGCTCGGTGCCGTAATATTTCAACATCGAGGCCTTGGCACCGACGCCCTGGCCACCATCCGCCTGGTCCTTGATCCGCTGCAGCGTGGTTTCGAACGCCAGCGCATCAATTGTCAGGCGCGCAATGTCGCCACGCAGGATCGGATCCGCGACCCGGCCATCCGCATCCACTGAGCCGGACTTGTGGGCCGCGGCCACCGGATTCATCTGGGCGCCGCTGCCACCACCGGCAATGTTCGCGCGTTCGTGCGAAAGCAGGTATTTCGCAACGTCCCAGCCCTTGCCGGCTTCGTGCACGATGTTCGTCTTTGGCACTTTGACATCGTCGAAGAAGGTTTCGCAGAAGGGCGATTTCCCCGAGATCAGCTTGATCGGCTTGGTCGAAACGCCGTCCCAGTCCATGTCGATCAGCAGGAAGGAAATGCCGTTATGCTTGGGCGCATCCGGTTCGGTCCGGACAAGCGCAAAAATCCAGTCGCATTCGTCGGCATAGCTGGTCCAGACCTTCTGGCCATTGACGACCCAGTGATCGCCCTTGTCTTCGCCCTTGGTCCGCAAGGCGGCGAGATCCGAGCCCGCGCCCGGCTCGGAATAGCCCTGGGCCCACCGGATTTCACCGCGGGTGATCTGCGGCAGGTAATGCGTCTTCTGCTCTTCGGAGCCATATTTCAGAAGTGCCGGCCCAAGCATCCAGATGCCGAAGGAAATGAGCGGCGGGCGCGCCTTGATCCGCTCCATTTCTTCCTTGAGGACTTGCGCCTCGTCCTTGGAAAGGCCGCCGCCGCCGTAATCCTTCGGCCAGGTCGGACAGGTCCAGCCGCGCTCGGCCATCCGGTCGAGCCAGAGTTTCTGTTCGTCGCAGGAAAACTCGAAGCGCTTGCCGCCCCAGCAGATGTCCTTTTCCGATTTCATCGGTTTCCGCATCTCGTCCGGACAATTGGCTTCCAGCCAGTCGCGGGTTTCGCTGCGGAAAGTTTCGAGATCGCTCATGTCACTCCCCATTGGTCTCTTTGTCAGGCAAAAGATTAGCGCGAGAATCCCGCGAGGCGAGCCCCTTTTCCCACCTGCGGCGAATGATCACCGGGGCTTGCCAATGCGGTCAGGGCGGCTAAGTCGGGCGGCGGAGGAATTGCCATGCCGCTTGCCCGTCCCCAGACCAGTAATGCGATTTTCATCTGGCTGCTTGTGATTGCGGCTATGGTATCAGCCATGATCTTGGTCGGCGGTGCTACGCGGCTGACGGATTCGGGCCTGTCGATCACCGAATGGCGGCCGGTCACGGGCGTCGTGCCGCCGCTAACGGAAGCAGGCTGGCAGCGAGAGCTCGAGCTTTACCGCTCCACCACCGAATACCAGATGCAAAACCGCGGCATGAGCCTGTCGGAATTTCAGTTCATCTACTGGTGGGAGTGGGGGCACCGTTTTCTCGGCCGGATGATCGGCCTGGTCTTTGCCCTGCCGTTTTTGTTCTTCTGGGTCCGCGGCATGATCCCGGATCGATTGAAATTGCCGCTCTTGGGCCTGTTCGCGCTCGGCGGCCTGCAAGGCGCAATCGGATGGTGGATGGTGTCCAGCGGCCTGGTGGATCGGCTGGATGTGAGCCAGTACCGGCTGGCAACCCATCTGGGCATGGCCTTCATCATCCTCGGCCTGTCTGTCTGGTTGGCACTTGATGCACGCTATGGGGTCAACACACGATTGCCCGACCGGGTTTCGAAATGGACTTTTGCGTTCTGGGGGCTGGTCTTCCTGCAGATCATACTTGGTGCTTTCGTGGCCGGGCTGGATGCGGGCCGGATATTCACGACTTGGCCTTTGATGGAAGGCCGGCTGATCCCGGATGGCTATCTGGGCGGAATGGGATGGCTGCAGGCGGCATTCGAAAGCCGCCCGGCCGTCCAGCTGCATCACCGCTGGACCGCTTATGTCGTGACCGTCGGGGCAGGTCTGCTGGCCTATGGCCTCTGGACGTCAGCGCATCCGGATCTGAAGCGTGCGGCGCTCTGGATTGGCGGCGTGACGCTGTTCCAGGTGATGCTCGGGATTACGACGCTGGTCCATGCCGCACCGCTCAGCCTTTCACTGCTTCACCAGGCGGGCGCCATTCTGCTGTTCGGTACGGCAGCCGTGACGGCCTGGAAGTCCCGGCGGACCTAGTCGACGACCGTTATGCCGCGTGCAAAGGTTTCGCGGGCGATCAGGCGGACCCGGCCATCGTCCTCATCGGTGATCGCCACCAGCCCGCTCTGATAGGATGCGCCGCCAAACGAGGCTTCACTGACAGCAATTGCGCCGGGCCGATCGACGCCGGGAATTGAAAACCCGTTGCGAATGATGGCATTGCCGATCAGGTCAAGCGAACGGCCATCGCGGATTTCCAGCGTGCCGGACGAGCCATCGGACACAATCAGGACCGGGCGGCCCAGAAATTCGCCAGCCGCGAGGGAAACGGCCGAACCGGAAACCTGCTCGAGGATGCTGCCATCCTCGGCAAGGCGATAGACGGCCCCGGCCGGTCCGGATGCATAGATCGACTCGTTTC
>CBDUFA010000097.1:0-5742 GCA_965366295.1 uncultured Hyphobacterium sp. | reverse complement strand
GTTCGAGACCGGTGGCGCTGGCCGACGGGCTGGTCACCGGTGCGGCCGCACGCGACCCCCAAAAGGCCAGATTGATCGCCAGTCCCGCCGCCAACGCGAAAAGTGCGACCAGAACGAATTCTGGCAGCTGCGGAAGAGCGAAGACCGCGGCAAGAAAAGCCATCAGCACTGCGCCCGTAGCCAGTGACAGGACCAGATAGGCGGGCGGCGTCCACGGGTTCGACCATGCGGGAATTGCTTTCAGCGAGGCATAGATCATGGCGGTGCAGAATACCGTCACCATGCACATGGCGGCGCCGGCCAGGCCGAGTGCACCAATGATGCCGTCATTGCGGCCGAGAAAAACCCACCCCGCTGCGAACAGCACGGTCGGAATGAAGGTCAGAACGGCGATGACGCCTTCGCGGGAAAGCCAGGACGTTTTCCACTGGCTCATGGCACGCCAGGCGCGTTCGGGATGGCCAAGATGAAAGGTCGAGGACAGTAGGCCGCCAACGACCAGCAGGAAGGCAAGGGCAAAGGCGACAAAGCCAAGGAGCCGGGTGGCGGGCAGCCAGCCGAGCGCAGCGAACACAGCCAGCCAGACCAGCAGGCCATAGCCGGCGCCTGAGGCTGTCGTGAAGAATATGACCGATTTAGCCGGATGCACGGAACAGGGCCTCTTCAGCTGGCGGATCAGGACAGAATCCGGTCAACCCAACGCGCCAGCAGGCCGGCGCCATCGGTGTTGCCATCTTCATGGTTGAGCATGCGCGGCGCGACATCCTTGCCGGTCTTCTCGCGCGGCGGGAGGTAGCGATTGACGGGCCTGGTGCCCTGTTCCGGCATCAGCGCAACCCCGCCGCGGGCCTCGACCAGGCGCGAGACGTCGGAGTCGGGATCGCCGAGATCGCCGAAATGCCGGGCGCCAGCCGGACAGGTCGAGACGCAGGCCGGAACGCGGCTCTCGTCGGGCAGGGCCTCATTGTAGATGCGGTCGACACAGAGCGTGCATTTCTTCATCACGCCTTCGTCCTCGTCATATTCCCGCGCGCCATACGGGCAGGCCCATGAGCAGAGCTTGCAACCGATACAGATGTCGCCGTTGACGAGGACGATGCCATCCTCCTCGCGCTTGTAGGACGCCCCCGTCGGGCACACCGTCACGCAGGGCGCGTCATCGCAATGCAGGCAGGATTTCGGGAAATGCACGGTGCGGCTCTCGCCGGAATCCTCGTTGAAGGCCTCGAACGTGTGAATCCGGTTGAACCAGACGCCCTTGGGCTTTTCGCCGTAAGGATCGAGATCGGTCAGCGGGGCGCTGTGACCTCCCGTATTCCATTCCTTGCAGTTGACCGCACAGGCATGACAGCCGACGCAGATGTCGAGATCGATCACCAGGCCGAGCTTCCTGTCCGGCGTTTTCGAGGGAAGGCTGGTCATGACTTGTCTTCCCCGGTCTTGCTAGCCCGGCCGTAGCGGCCCTTGTGGATGCCGTCGATCTCGCGGGCCAGTTCGGCGCGGTGTGCAATCCAGTCTTCCGGCTCGGCAACGCCCTCGCGCGGCTCACCCTTGAGGTCCTTGCCATAGCGCAGCACCGCCAGCTGGTCTGGCGCCTGCGGCATGGCCTCGATCTCGGGATAGAGCGGGTCGGTCTCGCCCGCTTCACCGGGCGCGCATTTCTCGACCCGTACGCGCAGGTCGAACCAGGCCGCCTGACCGGTGACTGGGTCGGAGTTGGAGTACCGCGCTTTTTCAGCGCCGCGTGGTACCAGCTCGTCAATCAGATGGTTGAGCAGGAAGCCGCGATTGGATTCCGGCGCCTTTGGAGACAATCCCCAGGCGCCCTTGCGTTTGCCGATCGCATTCCAGGTCCAGACCGTCTGCGGATTGACTCCGCGCACCAGCTTGACCTGTCCTTTCACCTTTCCGGTCCGGCTTTTCACCCAGACCCAGTCATCATCTGCAATGTCCAATGCCGCGGCCGTGTCCGCATGCATGAAGAGCCGGTTGGCCGCCGTGATCTGGCGCAGCCAGGCGTTTTGCGAGCCCCAGGAGTGATACATGTGCATCGGGCGCTGGGTGAGCGCGTGCAGCGGATAGTCATCGACGCCTTCGACCTCGTCCTCGAACGGCGCATACCAGATCGGCAACGGGTCGAAATATTCCTTCACCCGGTCCCGGTGGCGTTCCGGTGGAACATGATCGCCATGCCCCATCGCGGCGAGCCGGAATCTCTGCACGGTCTCGGAATAGAGCTGGAAAGTGATCGCCTCCGCGGCAGGTATCCAGCCCATGGAGTGGGCATAATCCAGATAGGCCCGGTTGGCATGTTTGAAGTATTGCTGGTCGGCCGGCAGTTCGTATTGCCAGAAGGCACCGTTCTCTATGTAGCGATCCAGCTGGTCGGGGTTCGGGTCGCCGCGGCCCTCGTCCTGGCCGTCCTTGCCGCGCCATCCGGCCAGCGGACCAATGCCGGGGCTGCGCACATGGTTGACCATGTAATCGGAATATCCACCCGGATAGGCCGGTGATCCGTCTTCGCGGACGAAGCCTTCGAGGCCGATCCGGGCCCCGAGATCGAGCAGCACATCCTGGAAGGGGCGGACATCGCGGTCCGGCTGCAGAACCGGGTGACGGATAGCATCGGCCGGGCCATGCGCGCTCGATATCGGGCGGTCGAGCAAGGAGATGCAGTCCCAGCGTTCGAGATAGGTCGTGTCGGGCAAAACGAGATCGGCATAGGCAACGGTCTCGGAATAGAAGGCATCGGAATAGATGATCTTCGGAATCCGGTACTCGCCATTCTCGTCGCGGTCGGTGAGGTATTTCAGCGTGCCCGCCGTGTTCATCGAAGAGTTCCACGCCATGTTGGCCATGTACATGAACAGCACATCGACCGGCTCCGGATCGCCGGCCCAGGCGTTGTGAAGCACCATATGCATCAGCCCGTGCGCGGACAGCGGGTGTTCCCAGGAATAGGCCTTGTCGATGCGCAACGGCTCGCCATCATCATCGACGACCAGGTCTTCCGGTCCGAACGGCGTACCCAGCGGCATGCCGGCCAGCGGCAGCCCGCCTTCTGCGGCATGGGCGGCGGGCTTTGGTCCCGGCGGCGCGGGCCGCGGATAGGGTGCCTTGTTGCGCCAACCGCCTGGCGCTTCCACCGAGCCAAGCAAGGCCTGCAGGATGTGGATGGCGCGGCAGGTATGGAAACCATTGGTATGGGCCGAAATCCCGCGCATGGCGTGGAAGGAGACCGGGCGGCCGATCATCTTGTCGTGCTTGCGGCCCCAGGCATCGGTCCAGGGCACGTCCAGCACAACTTCGCTTTCAAATGCAGCTTCCGCCAGCTCGGCGGCGATCCGGCGGATCGCGTCGGCGGATACGCCGGTTTTTTCCGCGACAGAGTCCGGGGAATATTCATCCGCGAGATAACGTCGGGCCAGCAGTTCGAAGGCGGGCACGGCTTTCCGGCCATCCGGCAGGCTGCGCTCGCCGGCAAAGGCCGGCTTGAACTCCGCCGTCATGGCGCTGACCAGCTTTCTTTGTTCAAGGTCGAAGACCAGGGGCTGGCCGTCCTTGCCGCGGGCGAACAGGCCGTCATCAGGCGCGCCGGTGTCCTGGATCACGAGCCAGGGCGCGTTCGAATACCGGGCGAGGGAGGCGAAGTCGATCTTCTCGGCGCGCAGCAATTCGTGGATCAGGGCGAAGACGAACAGGCCATCAGTCCCCGGCCGGACGCCGACCCATTCATCGGCCACGGCCGAATAACCGGTGCGGCACGGATTGATGGAGACAAACTTGGTGCCGCTGCGCGACTTCATCTTGCCGATGCCGGCCTTGATGGGGTTGGAGTCGTGATCTTCGGCGACACCGAACATCATGAAATAGCGGGTCAGCTCCCAGTCGGGTTCGCCGAACTCCCAGAAGGCGCCTCCCAGGGTGTAGAGCCCGCCGGCCGCCATGTTCACCGAGCAGAACCCGCCATGGGCCGCAAAATTGCGGGTGCCATACTGCCTGGCCCACCAGCCGGTAAAGGACTGGCTCTGGTCGCGGCCGGTGAAGAAGGCCAGCTTGTGCGGGTCATTGTTGCGTGTCTCACCGAGCCAGTCGGCAGCGAGCGCGAGCGCCTCGTCCCACGCGATTTCGCGGAATTTTCCCGATCCCCGCTCGCCGGTGCGCAGAAGCGGTTTTTTCAGCTTGGCCGGCGAGTTCTGGTTCATGATCCCGGCCGATCCCTTGGCGCACAGGACACCCTTGTTCACCGGGTGGTCGGGATTGCCTTCGAGATAGCGGACCTTGCCGTTCTTGAGGTGGACGCGGACGCCACAACGGCAGGCACACATATAACAGGTGGTGGATTTTACCCCATCCGATGGCGACACCGAGAGTTCGACAGACCCGCGCATCGTCTTGAACGGATTGGCTACCACGCCTCATTTCTCCCCTTCAGGCTGCCTTGATGTGAGCCGATTCTGTCTGACAAGGCGTTAGCGGCTTACAGCAATTCCCGCCATCATTATATTAGGCGTTACTAAAATAAAACCCGTTCTGCCGGAATAAGGTCAGCATGGCTCAGGCAGGAGGCGTTGTCCGAGATTGCATTGTGCGGTTCAGCGCTTAACTATGCGCATGTTCTGATAGCCAGCCCCGGATCGGAAGTCAGATGGACCTCGATGAAATCAGCCTCGGCGGCATGCAGGAAAATGCCGGCAAGGCGACCGCATTGCTCAAATCGATGGCCAACAAGACGCGGCTGATGATCCTGTGTCAGCTGGTCAATGGCGAGAAATCGGTTGGTGAGATGCACGAGAATATCCCGCTCAGCCAGTCGGCGCTGTCGCAGCACCTGGCCGTGTTGCGGCGCGAAAAGCTGGTCTCGACCCATCGGCAGGCGCAATCGGTTTTCTACAGCCTGGCCAGCGATGAAGTCCGGGCCATTATCCAGACGCTCTACAGCCTCTATTGCGCGCCCCGGGACTAGGCCAGCCCGATCTCTTTCAGGATTGCCGCGCGGTCGGCATCGAGGGCCGGCGAGGGCTTGTCCAGTGACAGTGCACCATCGCTGAACGTAATCGGTGTGCGCACGCCCGGCACGCCGTCCGCCAGAATGGCCAGTTCGCGGGCAATCACCTGCGGGTCGTTGAAGACGTCGGCCAGAGTATTGATGGGGCCGGCCGGAATCGTGTGGTCCTCGCAAGCCTGCAACAGGGCGTCGCGCGTCCAGTTTCGCGTTTTTGCCGCGATCAGCGGCACCAGCTCGTCGCGGTGTTCTACCCGGCCGGCATTGGTGACAAAACGCTCGGCGCGCACGGATTCCAGGTCCAGCAAGTCGACGAGGCGCTTAAACTGCCGATCATTGCCGACAGCGATGATGAGGTAGCCATCCTCAACCGGGAAAGCCTGGTAGGGCACGATATTCGGATGGGCCGGACCGATCCGGTGCGGGGCGGTGCCGGTAACGAGAAAATTCATGGCCTGGTTGGACATGACGCCGGTCATGCAGTCCATCAGGGCCATGTCGATATGGCGTCCCTTCCCGGTGTTCTGTCTCTGGGCCAGGGCCGCCTGGATGGCAATCGTGCCGTATAGCCCGGTCAGGAGATCGGCTATCGCGATGCCGACCTTCTGGGGTGCGCCATCAGTTTCGCCGGTCAGGTCCATCAGGCCGGACATGCCCTGCACGATGAAGTCATAGCCGGCATAATCGGCATAGGGTCCGGTCTGGCCGAACCCGGTGATCGAGCAATAGACGAGGCG
>CBDUFA010000096.1:0-5748 GCA_965366295.1 uncultured Hyphobacterium sp. | reverse complement strand
CGAGAGCTGGGCCTTGTCGACCTTCACCCCGACAAGCTCCATGTCGGAGAGCACTTCCGGCATCGGCCGCTCGATGGTCTCATAGAGCGTGGCCTTGCCCTTGGCCGGCACGCTGGGCTTGAGGATTTCCCAGAGCCGCAGCGTGACGTCGGCATCCTCGGCGGCATATTCGGTCGCCTTGGCGAGATCGACCTCGGCAAAGCTGATCTGGTTTTTCCCGGTGCCACAGACCTCCTTGAAGCTCATCGGTGTGTGGCCGAGATGCAGCTCGGACAATTCGTCCATGCCATGGCCGTGCAGGCCGCTTTCCAGCACGTAGGACAGGAGCATGGTGTCGTCATAGGGCGCGACCCGGATGCCATAACGCGACAGCACGCCGAGATCATATTTGATGTTCTGGCCGACCTTCAGGACGGAGGGGTCTTCGAGCAGGGGTTTCAGCGCGGCGATCGCGTCATCCATGGCGATCTGGTCCGGCCGGTCGCCGCCGCCCAGCAAATCCCCCGCTGTGCCATGGTCGAGCGGGATATAGCAGGCCTTGCCCGGCGCGGTGGCCAGCGACACGCCGACCAGTTTCGAAGCCACGGCGGAGAGGCTGTCGGTCTCGGTATCGACCGCGATGACGCCGGCCTTGTGGCCCGCCTCGATCCATTTCCCGAGATCGGCCAGCTTCGTCACGCATTCATATTCCGACCGGTCGATGGGCGCGGTGGCATCTCCGGTGGCATCAGCGACCGGCCCGCCCAGCGCCTCCTCGACGCGTCTTGTGATGGTGCGGAATTCCATGCCCTTGAGGAATTCGACAAGGGTCTCGGCCTCGGGGTCTGCCGTGCCGAAGGCATCGAGCTGTTCGGTGACCGGCACATCGGTCTTCAGCGTGACCAATTCCTTCGAGATGCGGGCCTTGTCGGCGAACTCGATGAGGTTTTCGCGGCGCTTGGTCTGCTTGATCTCTTCGGCGCGCGACAGGAGCGTCTCTAGGTCGCCATATTCCTCGATCAGCTGGCTGGCGGTTTTCGGACCGATGCCGGGCACGCCGGGAACATTGTCGGTTGAATCGCCCATCAGCGATTGCACCTCGATGACCTTGTCGGGGCCAACGCCGAACTTCTCGACCACGCCATCTGGATCGATGCGCCTGTTCTTCATCGTGTCGAACATGGTGACCTTGTCACCCACCAGCTGCATCAGATCCTTGTCCGAGGAAACGATGGTGACCTTTGCGCCCTTTGCTTCCGCCTGCCGCGCATAGGTGGCGATCAGATCGTCCGCCTCGAAGCCTTCCATCTCGATGCAGGGCGTGCCGAAGGCGCGCGTGGCATCGCGGATCAGCGGGAATTGCGGCACCAGGTCTTCCGGGGCAGGCGGGCGGTGCGCCTTGTAGTCGGGGTAGATGTCATTGCGGAAAGACTTTCCGGAATAGTCAAAGATTACAGCGAGGTGGCTGGGTTCGTCCTCGCCCTTGAGGTCTTCGAGCAGCTTCCACAGCATGTTGCAAAAGCCCTGGACCGCGCCGACCGGCGTACCGTCGGAACGGGTGAGCGGCGGCAGCGCATGATAGGCGCGGAAGATATAGCCCGACCCGTCAATCAGATAGACATGAGAGGTCTCGTCGACCTTGCGTTCCACCGCCATTTGGCTGCCCTTCCTCGCTTGTGGCACAAGCTAGGTTGGGTTGCCGGGAGAGGCAATTGGGGTTTCATTTCGGCTACAAGGAGAGATTGATGCCGCACCCAGCAGACATGCTTCCACCTAGTGCGGTTCTATCGGAAATGGGCCCGCGGGAACTGGCGCCATTTGTCCTTCGGTTGGTCGAATCAAATGATCGAATGACGCTTGGAGCCATCCATACTCAATTGTTTCACGAACAGCCGCATCAGGGGTTTGAAAGGCAGCATCAGAGAATTGTTTGGGAGCGGCTAGCCGCTGTATGGGGATTCTTGGAAGGACAGGGCCTTCTAATCTTTGCTGATGACGCAAATGGTCAGAATGGTTGGCGGTGTGTGAGCCCGGAGGCCAGAGACCTAATTCGTGACAATCGTTTAGAGGAAATGATTGCGGGTACACAGTTGCCTACCGCGGTATTTCATCCGCGAATCTCCGCGGTTTCCGAGTTGGATTTCATGAGAGGCGAATGGGACGTCGCGGTTTTCCGAGCGTATCGAGAGCTTGAGGTGGTGGTTAGGGAGCTGGGAGGGTTTGGTGCTGAGGATATTGGCGCTCGTCTGATGCGTTCAGCTTTTAAGGCGGGAACGGGACCTCTGGCTGATCGAGGGATTCCGGAGGGAGAACAGGAATCAATAGCGCACTTATTTGCTGGAGCAGTCGGAAGGTTTAAGAATCCCCATAGTCATCGACATCATATTATTGCCGATGCAAATGCGGCCTATCGAATATTGGTTATCTGCAGCCAACTAATGTACGAAGCAGAAGCGGGCGCTAACGATGGCGACCGCTAACCCGGAAACACGACCGGTCCGAGCAGGGCGCCGAGGCCCGCAATTACCACGGCGCCGACGAGATTCAGGCGTAGTCCGGCCTTCATCATCTGCCCCTGGGTTGTGGCGCCGGAGGCATAGACGATGGCATTCGGCGCGGTGGCGACCGGCAGCATGAAGGCGAAGCTGGCGGCGATCGCGACCGGCACGATCAGGCGCTCGGCCGGGAAGCCCGCGCCTGCAGCCATGGCGGCCAGAACCGGCAGGAAAGACGAGACCGTGGCGACATTCGAAGTCAGCTCGGTCAGGAAAATCACCAGCAGGAACAGGGCGAAGATCACCAGCGGCGCCGGATAGTCGGCAAGAAAGCTCATGCGGCCGCCGAGCCAGTCGGCCAGGCCGGTGGCGGTGAGCGCGGCGGCCAGCGACAGGCCGCCTCCGAACAGGACGATGACATTCCAGGGCAGGCGGGCCGTGTCTTCCCAGACCAGCAGCATGCGGCCCTTTTCAGCACCGGCCGCGCCGGCGGGTATCAGGAAGGCGAAAAGCGCGCCGAGCATGGCGATCTGTGTGTTGGACACGGATAGCGTGACCGGCAGGTCAAGACTGGTGCCAATCCAGCCAAGCAAGGGGTTCCAGAGATAGGCCTGTCCCATCCAGAGCGCGGCCACCACGCCGAAAAGCAGCGAAACGCGGGCTTCCGGCGCCGTGATCCGGCCCAGCGTGGCGAGCTCGTCGCGGACGATCCGGCGCGCAGCCGCGCTGTCGACCTTGCTGGTAAGCTTGAAAGCCCAGCGCGTGAGGATGAACCACATCAGCGGCAGGAAAAGGATGACTGCCGGCAGGCCGATCATCGACCAGGTCACCGGGTCGATGGTGCGGCCGAACTCCCGCTCGACAAAGCCGATGGCAATCAGATTGGTCGGGGTGCCGACAAAGACGCCCACGCCACCGACCGAGGCAGCAAAGGCGACACCGAGCGCCAATGCGACCGGGAAATCCTTGCTGGCATGGCCTTCCTTGCCAACTTCCTGGGCGACGCGCAGTGCTATCGGGATCATCATGATCGTGGTGGCGGTGTTGGAAATCCACATGGAGAGGAGGGCTGAAGCGGTCATGAATCCGCCCACCAGGAAAGCCGGACGCCCGCCGAATATGGAAACGACGTTGAGCGCGATGCGGGTGTGCAGATTCCAGCGCTCGACCGCCATGGCGATGATGAAACCGCCCAGCAGCAACATCACGATCGGGCTGGCATAGGGGCTGGCGGTCGCGCCGATCGTCTGGATCCCCATCAGCGGAAACAGGGCGAGCGGGACAAGCGCGGTGGCGGCAATCGGGATTGCCTCGGTCGCCCACCAGGTCGCCATCAGCAGCGCCAGCGAGGCGAGCAGCCAGGCTTCGCGTGACAGGTTTTCCGGCAGTGGCACGAATTGCAGGCCAATGGCGAGCACCAGGCCGGTGACAAGTCCGATATTCTGGGAGGCGCTGCGGGCCATCAAGCCGCGCTATTTTCCGGTGTCGGCCGGGCCACCCCGGGCGACGAACCGGCGGTCGCAATAGCCGCACTCGACATAGCCGGTGTCGCGATCGATCTCGTAATAGACTTTCGGGTGGCCCAGCGCGCCGCCGCCCCCATCGCAGGAAACGCGATGCTGGTCTGTCACGATGACTTCTGGCGGCAGCGGTGCGGTCATGGCAGGGCTCCGATGGACATGATCAGGTCGGGCGCATAGTTATGGCCCTGCAACCGACCCGTCAATCAGGACATGTTCCATGAGTGATCTGCCCGAATACGCCCTCGAAGCCGTCGATCTGCGTAAGACCTATGGCGGCACGAAGAACAAGCCGGGCAAGGAGGCGCTGAAAGGCGTGACCCTGCGGATCAAGCGCGGCTCGATCTTCGGCCTGCTGGGCCCGAACGGGGCGGGCAAGTCGACCTTCATCAACATTTTCGCCGGGCTGGTGAACAAGACGTCCGGCCAGGCCGTGATCTGGGGCCGCGATATCGACCGCGAACCGCGCGATGCCCGCGCCGCCATCGGGATCGTGCCGCAGGAAATCAATATGGACGTGTTCTTCACGCCCTATGAGACGCTGGAATTGATGGCGGGGTTCTACGGCGTACCGAAGTCCGAGCGCCGGTCGGAGGAAATCCTCGCGGCCGTCGGTCTGAGCGACAAGCGCGACGCCTATGTGCGGCACTTGTCCGGCGGGATGAAGCGTCGCCTGCTGGTGGGCAAGGCGCTGGTTCACAATCCGCCGATCCTGGTGCTCGATGAGCCGACCGCCGGGGTCGATATCGAGCTGCGCCGCCAGCTCTGGGCCTATGTGCGCGAGCTGCACGCTGCCGGCACGACCATCGTGTTGACCACGCACTATCTTGAGGAAGCGCAGGAATTGTGCGACGAGATCGCCATTGTCGATGAAGGCGAGGTCATTGCCTGCGAGCCTAAGGACGCATTGCTCAAGCGGATGGATACCAAGACGCTGGTGATCGATCCGGCCGAGCCGCTGTCTGGCGTGCCGGAGGGGCTGGCCGGGTTCGAAGCCGAACTACGCAGCGATGGCTCCTTGGCGGTGAGCTACAAGTTCGGTCAGCAATCCGTGGCCGAGATCATCGAGAAGTATAATGCGTCAGGTGCCAGGATCGCCGATTTGCGCACGGAAGAGCCGGATCTCGAAGACGTGTTCATGGCGCTCACATACAAGCGTGACGGCCACGCCGCCTGATTACGCCTTGTTTTGGCCCCATGATGGGGTCAGACTTGGAGATCAGGGAGGCCATCATGCGTTTCATCCGCCGCTTCTTCGCCGCCGTCGTGTCTGTCGGCCTGTTTCTCTTCCTGACCTATGTGTTCGCGATCTTCATGAATCCGCAGGGCCAGGGCGGCTGGATTGCCGCGCTGATCATGATCGGTACGACCGCGATCGGCTGCATGCTGCTTTATGGCTGGATGGCCAGTGGCGGCGCCTCGCGGCTGGATCGCCGCGTCCGGACCGATACCGGGTCACTGGGCCTGGGTCTTTCGGGCGTGGGGATCGTTGCCAGCCGTCGCCGCCGCGATGATGCGGACGGCGACAGTGATGGCGATGATCCGGATGACGATCTGCGGACCTGGGGCTGATCAGCCCCCATTGAGCCGGCGGCAGATATCGTCGAGCTGATCCAGGCTGGCATAGCGGATCGTGACCGCTCCACCATCCCTCTTCGGACCCGCGCCGTGCGCGATCTCGACCGTCAGGCCGAGCCGGTGTGACAAATCCTGTTCCAGCGTCACGTCCGGCGCGGCATATACGGCAAAGCCCC
>CBDUFA010000095.1:0-5790 GCA_965366295.1 uncultured Hyphobacterium sp. | reverse complement strand
CCTCATAATCCGCGTCGAAATAGGGAAGACCGGGTTGTTCGGATTGCAGCTCGGTGACCAGCAGGCCCATCTGGTAACCCCAGTCGCCGAGATGGATGTCCGAGATCACGGTGTCGCCGCGATAGCGGAACAGGCGCTGCAGGCTGTCGCCGATCACCGACGAGCGCAGATGCCCCACATGCATCGGCTTGGCGACATTCGGTCCGCCGAAATCAATCATCACGGTCCGCGGATCGGCCACCCGGCCGGCACCGGCGCGCTCGTCCGCGGCGATCGCGTTGGCCTGCGCGGCATAGACCGCGTCGGCGGGTGTGAGGTTGAGGAAGCCGGGCCCGGCGATCTCGACCTGCGCGATCAGCGTGTCGCCGGCCAGTTGCGCCATGATCTCTTCGGCCACAGCGCGCGGGGCCTTCTTCGCCAGCTTTGCAGCGGCCATGGCGCCATTGCACTGGTAGGGCGCAAGATCGGGCCGGTCGGACTCGGTGCATTTGCCGAGTTCGGCCGGAAGGCCAATAGCCTCGAACGCCGCGCCGATCCGGGCGGACAGCTGGTCAACAATGGACGTCATGGGATCAGTCCTGATCCTGTTGGCCCGCATTCACGCGATATCGCTGGCCGGTGCGGTTCCAAGCGATCTGTTCCGGCGTCAGGACAAAGCCGACAATGATCTCGAAATTCGAGCCCGATGTCGTCTCGGTCGCACGCGGAATGGTGATGCGGTTGATGGTCTCGGTCACGAAGACCCGGTCCTCGCCCGGCTCGAACCGGACCGTGATGGGGAAATCCTCACGATGGATCACCACATTGTCGCGGCGCGTGACGGCCACGAAATACTGGTAGGTATGCTCATAGCCCTGCGCCGCCGGACCGCGGCCGAACCCGAACTCGATTTCCAGATTGGCGTTGATCGGCGCGGTCTCGAAATACCGGCATAACGAACGCACGCCATTGATTTCGCCGGTGAAACCGACCTGGGCGACGTCGATACCACTGCCTTCGAGCTCGACAATGCGGTGCGCATCATACAGCGTCAGGGCCGACGGACACGGGCCCGGATTGTCCGGGGCTTCGTTGACGATTTCGTCGAGCGTGTTGCAACCGACAAGGGCAAGTGCAACGAGCGGGACAAAGAAGCGCATGGGTGATGACTCCGGGCGGACGCTTTACTAGATCAGGGTCTTACGATGCCTGTCCGCGCGCCGCAACGCCGCGACCGCAGCAGAGAGAAAAGAAATGCCGACACAGCGCCCAGCCATGAAGGTTCTTCTCGCCGCACCGCGGGGCTTTTGCGCCGGCGTGGACCGCGCCATCCAGATCGTCGAGCAAGCCATCGCCAAATTCGGCGCGCCGGTCTTCGTCCGCCACGAGATCGTCCACAACCGCCATGTCGTCGAGCGGCTGGAGCGGATCGGCGCGGTCTTTGTCGAGGAGCTCGACGAGGCTCCGACAGACCGGCCCGTCGTGTTTTCCGCGCATGGCGTGCCCAAGTCGGTGCCCGCCGAGGCCGAGCGCCGCGAGATGATCTATATCGATGCCACCTGCCCGCTGGTCTCGAAAGTCCATGTCGAGGCCCAGCGCCACCATGCCGCCGGCAAGGAAATCGTGCTGATCGGTCATGCCGGCCACCCGGAAGTGGTGGGCACGCTCGGCCAGTTGCCGGACGACGCCATCACGCTGATCGAGACCGTGGACGATGTAGCCAGTTTCGCGCCGCGCGACCCGGCCCGTGTCGCTTTCGTCACCCAGACCACGCTGTCCGTCGATGACACGGCGGAAATCGTCGCGGCCCTGCAAGCGCGCTTCCCGGACATCTCGGCACCGCACAAGGAAGATATCTGCTATGCCACCACCAACCGGCAGGCAGCCGTGAAAGCCATGGCCGGCCCTTGCGACGTGGTGCTGGTAATCGGATCCGAGACATCCTCCAACTCCAAGCGCCTCGTCGAGGTCGCGCTGCGCGCCGGCGCGCGCCGGGCCGCGCTCGTCGAAGATGCCGGTGCCGTCGACTGGACGATGCTGGAGGGTGCCGCGACGGTGGGCATCACCGCTGGCGCTTCGGCACCGGAAGAGCTGGTGGAAAACCTGATCGCGGCCATTGGCGAACGGTTCGAGACCTCCGTGGAGGAGCTGCGCGTGACAGACGAGGACGTTGTCTTCAAACTCCCGCGTCTGGTGGCCTGAGGACGCAAATGACCGAGAACAAGACAAAGCCGACCGAGACTTCGCCACGCGACTTTGTCGCCGCAGTCGAGCCGCAGAAGCGCCGCGACGAAGGCCTTGTCCTGCTCGACCTGTTCGAGCGGGTGACGGGATGGAAAGCCCGCATGTGGGGGCCGGCCATCATCGGTTTCGGCGAGTACCACTACAAATATGAGAGCGGCCGCGAAGGTGACTTCATGGCCACCGGTTTTTCGCCGCGCAAGGCGAAGCTTTCGATCTACATCCTGCCCGGCTATGCCGATTATGGCGATATCCTCGCCCGTCTCGGCAAGCATTCCACCGGCAAGTCCTGCCTTTACGTCAACAAGCTGGATGATATCGATCTCGACGTGCTGGCCGAGCTGATCCGGGCCGGCGTGGCTGATCTCGCAAAGAAATACCCGGTGAAGGCCAGCTGATGGGCCTGATCACCATTCACACGGACGGGGCCTGTTCCGGCAATCCCGGCCCCGGCGGCTGGGGCGCCATCCTGGAATGGAATGGCCACCGCAAGGAGATTTCCGGTGCCGAACCGGAAACCACCAATAACCGCATGGAGCTGATGGCCGCGATCCGGGCCCTGCAGGCGATCAAGGGCAAGGGCAAACCCGTCCGCCTGGTGACGGATTCGACCTATGTGAAGGACGGTCTCACCAAGTGGATCCATGGCTGGAAGAAGAACGGCTGGAAAACCGCCGCGAAGAAGCCGGTCAAGAATGCCGATCTCTGGGTCGAGCTTGAAGCGGCCGCCGCGCGGCACGATGTCACCTGGGACTGGGTCAAGGGCCATTCCGGCGATCTGGACAATGACCGCGCCGACGAGCTGGCCCGGCTGGCCATCGCGCAGATGCGCGATGCCAGCCAGATGTAGTCAACGGATTCTCGCGCCGGTCAGGCGGCGGTGACGACCAGCGTGGTCCCGTCGAGGCGCGCCACGACGCCCCTGGCACCGATGGCGAGATCGGACCCGTCTTCGGTCTTGGCCGACCATTCCGTGTCGCCATGGCGCACGCGCCCCCGGCCACCGGCAAATTCGGCCACCACGGTCACCCGCTCACCGACGAGATAGGTGGCGCGCGTGTTCAGCCCGTTATCGGCCCCGCTCTTCAGGCGCGGCTTGATCCAGCGATCGCCCAGCACCAGGAACAGGACGCCCAGCCCGGCGAAAACGAACAGCTCGACCGGCCAGCCGACGAAGCTGGCGATCAGTGCCGTCACGAAGGCGGACGCCGCCGGCCACAGGATATAGGTCGTGCCGGTCAGCAGCTCGGCGATCAGCAGCGCGGCCGCAATGCCGAGCCACCACCACATGTTCAGGCCTTCAAGGGCTGTTACCAGGATGTCCATTCACCGCCCTCCTATTCCGTTGGCGGGACGCTGTTGCGGTTCTTGCCGGTCGCATCGGACGCCGCGTCCTTGGCCGCATCACGCGCCGCTTTCGCCAGTTCGCCCACACCCATGACGGTGGAGACGATATTGGAGAACTCGGCGGGGATGATGACGGTCTTCTGCTGGTCGCTCTCGGCCAGCTTGGCGAAGGCCTCGACATATTTCTGGCCGAGGAAATAGTTCACCGCGTTGAGATCGCCCTCGGAAATCGCCTTGGACACCGCTTCGGTGGCGCGCGCCTCGGCTTCGGCCAGGCGTTCACGCGCCTCGGCATCGCGGAAAGCGGCTTCCTTGCGGCCTTCGGCTTCGAGGATCTGGGACTGCTTTTCACCCTCGGCGCGCAGGATTTCCGACTGCTTCTCGCCTTCGGCCTCGAGGATCTCGGCCCGCTTCAGGCGCTCGGCCTTCATCTGCCGGGCCATCGCCTCGGTGATGTCCGGCGGCGGCGACAGGTCTCGGATCTCGATCCGGGTGACCTTCACGCCCCAGGGATTGGTGGCAGCGTCGATCACCGACAGGAGGCGGGCATTGATATCGTCGCGATTGGACAGCACCTGGTCGAGGTCCATGGAGCCAACCACGGTCCGCACATTGGTCATCGCCAGGTTGACGATGGAGAAGTCGAGATTGTCGACCTCGTAGGCGGCGCGGGCCGCCTCCATCACCTGGATGAACACCACGGCGTCGACCGACACCATGGCGTTATCCTTGGTGATGACTTCCTGCTTGGGCACGTCGAGCACGCGCTCGCGCATATTGATCTTGTACCGGACCGTGTCGATGAAGGGCACGATGAAGTGAAGGCCCGGCGTCAGCTTGCGCGTGAACCGCCCGAACCGCTCTACCGTGTATTCCATGCCCTGCGGCACCGCCTTGATCGTCATCGAGATGATCATGAGGGCCAGGACGACGATCACGCCGATAAAGATAAATCCGCCCATAAGCAGTCTCCTTTCAGATAATCCCTAGAGCTGGGACAGCATGTGTTCCGCGCTCGACGTGCGGAAATCGCCCGGTTCTTCGGTGTTGAGGATTTCAACGACACCGTCCTTGACCAGCATGGAGAAGCGCTGCGAGCGCAGGCCCATGCCGAAGCCGGAACCGTCCATCGTCAGACCGGTCGCTTCGGCGAAATCACCATTGCCGTCGGCCAGCATCAGCACGTCGCTGCCGACACCCTGGTCCTTGCCCCACGCATTCATCACGAACACGTCGTTGACCGAGACGCAGGCGATCTGGTCGACGCCCTTGGCGCGCAACTCGTCAGCCTTCTCGACGAAGCCCGGCAAATGCTTGGCCGAGCAGGTCGGCGTGAAGGCGCCGGGCACCGCGAACAGGGCGACCGTCTTGCCGGCGAAGACATCGGACGTGCTCAGCTGGGTCGGGCCATCGGCCGTCATCGTGCCGAATTTCACGTCGGGGAGGCGGTCTCCTTTGGAAATCGTCATTGCGTTCTTCTCCTCGCATTTCGCGTTCTGGTTGGTAGTGTGGCCGATCAATTCTTTTCTGAATAGCGGGAACATGACTTTACCTGTCCCCGATTTGGCGCAAGCATGTTGGCATGCTCGAGACAGGATATCTCACCGGAAAGCTCTTGATCGCAAGCCCTGCGATTGGTGATCCGCGTTTTGACCGGGCCCTGATCTATGTCTGCGACCATGATGAAGAGCATGCCATGGGCATCGCGATCAACAACCCGGTCGAGGATTTGCGCCTACCCACCCTGTTCGACCAGCTCGGCATCGAGAGCGATATCCTGGTGCCGGACCGCGCCGTACTCAATGGCGGCCCGGTCGATGCCGACCGCGGCTTTGTCCTGCACACATCGGATTTCTCACATGAATCCGCGACCATGCGGGTCAGCGGTGATATCTGCCTGACGGCCACGCGCGACGTGCTCGACGCCATGGCATCCGATCACCCGCCGCGCCGCTCCGTGCTGGCGCTCGGTTATGCCGGCTGGGGCCCGGGCCAGCTGGAGGACGAGTTGCAGGCCAGCGCCTGGCTCATCGCCGACCCGGACGAGTCACTGCTTTTCGATGATCTTTTCGACAATAAATGGGACCGCGCGCTGGAAATGATCGGCGTCGACCCGTCCCGCCTGTCGGCGATTTCCGGACACGCCTGAGCGAATCAGTCCGCAGGCGGCGACAGCCGGCCCGACAATCCACCGCGCACGATCTCGGCCGCCAGCTCCGGTGC
>CBDUFA010000094.1:0-5806 GCA_965366295.1 uncultured Hyphobacterium sp. | reverse complement strand
ACCGCCGTTCCGCGACCGATCTGGGTGAGAAACCCGCCAAGCTGGGTCACCCGTTCAATCTCGTCTTCCTCGACCCGCCCTACAACAAGGGGCTGGCTCCCGCGGCTC
This sequence comes from uncultured Hyphobacterium sp., assembly GCA_965366295.1. Lineage (GTDB taxonomy): Bacteria > Pseudomonadota > Alphaproteobacteria > Caulobacterales > Maricaulaceae > Hyphobacterium. The sequence continues at coordinate 5,698 of CBDUFA010000094.1, read as the reverse complement.
TGAAAGGCCTGGTTGATGGTCATTGGGTAACCGATAATGCCCTGGCCGTTCTGGAAGTCGCGGCCGATGAAGACGTGCCGGATTTCCCGAGCTGGTCGGCTGCTGATGACCGCATCTGGGGCGCGGCGAAAGTGGTGTTTCTGACGCGGACCTAGCGCCGCCCGAACAGCCGTTCGATATCGGCAAGCTTCAGTTCGACATAGGTGGGGCGGCCGTGATTGCACTGGCCGGAATGTGGCGTGGCTTCCATTTCACGCAGCAGTGCATTCATCTCCTCGCCCGTCAGGCGGCGTCCGGAGCGGACCGAGCCATGACAGGCCATTGTCCCGACGACCTCTTCCAGCTTTTCCTTGAGCGACAACGCGGCATCATACTCCGCCAGATCGTCAGCCAGATCCCGGATCAGCCCTTGCACATTCAACCGCCCCAGCAGGGCCGGCACTTCGCGCACCGCGATCGAGTTGGATCCGAATCCCTCGATCACCAGGCCGAGTTCGGCCAGTTCGTCCGCGCGGGCGAGAACCCGCTCGGCTTCTGCAGCATCCAGGTCGACAATCTCCGGCACGAGCAGTGATTGCCGCGTCACACCGGTCTGTGCGATCATCTTTTTCATGCGCTCATAGACGAGGCGTTCATGCGCCGCATGTTGATCAACGATCACGATCCCGTCCTGCGTCTGGGCCACGACATAGGTCTCGTGCAATTGCGCCCGCGCGACCCCCAGCGGCAGCTCGGCGGCATCGGCCTGCGCCGGCTCCGGCAAATCGGGCGCCTCGAACCCATCCGGCCGAACGAAATCCGGCTCAACCCGTGCCGATCTGTCCTGAACCAGCGTATCGCTGTCGGGCGGACGCGGACTGCCCCAGGCCGCCATCAATGAATGCGGGGTCTGTGCCGCCGCACCATCTGGACGCACCCGGCCCAGCGCATAGCCGGCCACGGTGGTCGACGCGCGGTGTCCTGCGCCCGCCAGGGCATGGCGTAGCGAACCGACAATAAGACCGCGCACCAGGCCCGGATCGCGGAACCGGACTTCAGCCTTGGCCGGATGGACATTTACATCAACCAGCCCGGTCGGCAGCTCGACAAAGAGCGCGACGACCGGATGACGATCACGGGCCAGGAAATCCTGATAGGCGCCGCGCACCGCACCACCAAGCAGCTTGTCGCGCACCGGCCGGCCATTGACGAAGAGGTACTGGTGCTGCGCCGAGCCGCGATTGAAGGTCGGCAGCGATGCGAGCCCCGTCATTTGGACGCCTTCACGCTCCTGGTCGATCCCGAGTGCATTTTCGCCGAAATCCGCGCCGAGAATGGCGGACAGACGTTTGCGCCGTGCCTCCCCACCTTGTTCGGCTGGCAGGGAAAGGCGGGATCGCCCGTCCAGCACCAGCGAGAATCCGACATCCGGCCGTGACAGCGCCAGGCGGCGGACAACGTCGGCAATCGCATTGCCCTCGGCCCGCTCGGACTTCATGAATTTCAGCCGCGCGGGCGTCGCATAGAAAAGATCGCGTACATCGATCCGCGTGCCGCCCGCGCCGAAAGCCGCGGCCGGGCGGACATCGCTTTTCTCGCCGCCTTCCACCGAGAGCGCCCACGCGTCACGCGTGTTCCGGGCTTGCGTCGTGATGCTCAACCGGGCGATCGAGCCGATTGACGGCAAGGCTTCGCCGCGAAATCCCATGGTCGCGATATTGAGAAGATCATCATCGCCGTCCGCGCCAACCGGCAATTTGGACGTGGCATGGCGTTCAACACACAATTCCAGTTCGCCGGCATCCATGCCCGATCCGTCATCGGTGACGGTCAGGCGCGCCAGGCCACCCTTCTCCGCATGGATATCGATCTGGCGCGCACCGGCATCCAGCGCGTTCTCGACCAGTTCCTTGACCACGCTGGCAGGCCGCTCAACCACCTCGCCAGCAGCGATGCGGTTGACGGTTTCGGGGCTGAGTCGGCGGATGAGGCTCATCGTGACAGCCTCACGAAGCGGCGTGTTCCGGTCAAGCGGTGGCGGCGGTTCGGAAATGCTCGAATACCATCCAGCCACCAATCAGGATGAACCCGCCACCGGCAATGAGCTTCAGCGGCAGGAAGCCCAGCCAGCGTTCCGCCGCCGTTCCCAGCGCGACGGCCATCGCGGTCGACGCCACCAGCGCACCTGCAGCAGCCACGAAAACCAGCCAGGGCGATGTCTGGCGCTCGGAGGCGAACAGAACGGTGGCCAGCTGCGTCTTGTCCCCCAGTTCGGCGAGAAACACCGTGACGAATATCGCGAGGATTTGAGACATTCAAAAACTCCTGAACAAGAAAAAGGCGGCGGGCCAAAGCCTCACCGCCTGATTTCCGGAATGTTGGATCCCTTAGAGGCCGGGCAGCTTGATACCACCGCTGCGATCGCGTTCGATCTCGACCTGCCCACCACCCGTGACGCGCTCGATCTGGCGCAAACGTTCGGCTTCCTCTTCGGCGTCAATCGCGACGGCATCTTCGCCGATGCCTTCTTCGCTCTGGCCCCAGAACAGGATCTGGTTCGAGAACGAGGTGGACTTGCGGACGATGGCGGCGGACTCGCCGTCAATGATCGCGCGGATGAACGGGTCAGCTTCACCTCCGCCAGCGCGCGCCACGAGCAAGGCTTCACCGTCCGATCCCTGGAAGTCACCTTGTGCACCAAACAGCGCTGCGCGAGCGGCCTGGTCGGGATAGATTTCCTCGGGACGCGGCTCACCCGGACGCGGCGGACGCAGATTGTATTCCGGCGGCACGGTCAGCGGGGCGATCGTAACGACACGGAATTCATCCGGCTCGGTACCGCCTCTGCCGACATTGGCACAGCCCGAAACCGCGATCCCCGCGGTCACAACAGCGAGCGTGATCAGACGCTGACGCATTGGCTTACTCCTGAATAGATCGTTGCCGTGTTGTATCGAATGAGTCCGGCAGAGGCCAGCCCTACCGTCACCTCGATCCGCGATCATTGAACAGCAGATCGAGAATCAGCAAAACGACGCCGACATTGATCGCCACATCGGCGACATTGAAGACCCAGCCGAACTCAAATCCGAAGGGCAGCGGCAGGCTGGAAAAGTCGAGGAAATCCGCAACAGCGCCATAGATTCCGCGATCAATCGCATTGCCGATCGCTCCGCCGATAATGAAGGCATAGGCCGACGCTTGCAGCCAGCGGGATGCGCGCAGCATCCAGACCGAGAGCAGGCCGGAAACGGCCAGCGAAAACAGGATCAGCAGCAAGGCCTGCCAGAAGGCCTGCGCCTGAAGAAAGCCGAAACTGATCCCCCGGTTCCAAACCATGGTGAGATGAAAGAAGGAAAACACTTCGACGCGCTCGCCCGGAACCTGGTTGATCAGGTCCAGCCCGTAGAGCATCCAGGCCTTGCTCGCCTGGTCCAGGGCGATGATGAGCGCCGCTATTCCGAAACCGGCAAAAGGAAGTATCCGTGATCGTCGGCGCTCGAACATGTCTTACCCTTTTGCGTTGCGGAACAGCCTGCAGCGTCTAGCAAGCCGCCTCAGGACGGTCCAGCCAGCTGCGCGCGGGCCGCAGCCGCATCCAGAGCAATCTGCGCCTTGAGTGCGTCGAGTCCATTGAACTTTTGTTCAGGTCGCAGGAAGGCGACAAATTCGACGTCCAGTGTTTCGCCATAAAGGTCGCCGGAAAAATCGAAGACGTGAACTTCCAGGCGCTCCGTTGTGCCCTCGACGGTTGGCCGGACACCGACATTGGCCACGCCATCCAGTCGATGCGAGCCGTGTTTCACCCGGACCGCATACACGCCATAGGCCGGACGGCAATATTCGCCAAGATCGATATTGGCGGTCGGAAACCCGATCGTTCGGCCGCGCTGATCGCCCCGCTCCACGACTCCACGGACAGTCCAGTCATGGCCAAGCAGGGCCGCGGCGGCGGTCACGTCTCCCCGGCTCAGGCAATCGCGGATCCGGCTGGACGAAACCTTGTCCGCGCCGTCCATCCTCAACGGCACGCCGGTCACACCGAAACCGATCTGCTCGCCAATACCTGTGAGAATAGGCACATCGCCACTGCGGCCCTTGCCGAATTCAAAATCCGCGCCGACGAAGACATGCTTCACATTCGCCCAGCCGCAGAGGACCGTTTCGGCAAATTCGCGCGGCATCATGGCGGCCATGCCGGCATCGAATGGCAGTACATGAAGCCGGTCAAAACCGATCGCGCGGAGCGCGTCAGCCTGCTGGTCATCATCCATCAGGCGGAAAGGCGGCGCGTCCGGCTGGAAGACGCGGCGCGGGTGCGGATCGAAAACGGCAACGGCTGACTCCACGCCCAGCTTGCGAGCCTTTTCCAGTGCCGGATCAAGCACGGCGCGATGCCCCGCATGCACACCGTCGAAATTCCCAAGCGCCAGAACGCAGGGCGATTGAATCGATTGGGGAGACCCGGCGACAATCCGCATGCGATCAGCCAGCCGCCTTCTTCTTGCGGGTCCGGACCATGACGGAGGCCCGGGATGCCATTACCTCGGTTTCGCCGACCCGGCAGGAACAGGTCAGCTCGACCATGCGGGTTTTCGGATCGATCGAGGTGATCTCCGCGCGTGAAACGACCGTGTCTCCGATCCGCACCGGGTGTCGGAACCGCAAATCCATGCCCACGAAAATTGCGCCCGGACCGGGCAGCTCATTGCCCAGAAGTGCCGACAGGTAGGACGCGATAAGCGCACCATGCGCGATCCGGCCGCGATACGGCGTCCTGCGGGCAAAGGACTCGTCCAGGTGCAATGGATTGTGATCCCCGGAGACCTCGGCGAACTGGCGGACCGTCGAATCATCGACAACACGCGTCAGCTCGGCAGTCTGGCCGACGAACAAATCCTCCAGCGGGATCGGATCCTTCACTGTCATCTCGGGGCTCCAACAGATTTGCGCCTATAGACGCCAAGGGCGCGCGCGTGTCCAGACGGCTTACCAGATCAACCGGGGCGCGAACCATGCCGCTTCGGCATTATATTCCGACAGAATGGCCGAAACGGCATCGGCCTCCATGCTGCCCATGTCGCGGCCAAGGATTCCGTCGCCAATAAACAGCGCGTCCAGCCCCATCCGGGAGGCGCCGGCGAGATCCGTTTCCGGCCCGTCGCCGATAGCCAGAACGCTATCGCGGTCTGAGGACCATCCCGCCTGCCCCAGTCGCAGATAAGCCAGCTCATAGATCGGCTTGTGCGGTTTGCCGGCGATCACGCACGCGCCGCCCATCTCCCGGTAGAGACGCGCCAACGCGCCGGCACACCAGACCAGCTCGTCGCCGACCTGGACCACGATGTCCGGGTTGGCACACACCATGGGCAGGCCGCGTGCGACGAGGTCTGCAAAAAGTTCGCGATAATCATCGGGATGATCGCCGAGCGTTCCAACCAGTCCGGTGCAGACAATGGCCCGCGCAGCTTCTGTATCGGAAAACTCGATTTCGAGCCCGTCATAAAGCCGGTCATCACCGCCGGGCGGGCCGATCTTGAAGAACGGGCCCGGCGATTTTTCTGCCAGCGCCAGCCGCGTGGCATCGCCGGACGTCACGATCCCGTCCCACGCATCGCCCGGCGCGCCCATCAGATCGAGCTGGCGGGCAAGATCGCTCGACGGCCGCGGCGAGTTTGATACCAGCACGACAGGACGCCCGCCACTGCGCGCCTGTTGC
>CBDUFA010000093.1:0-5808 GCA_965366295.1 uncultured Hyphobacterium sp. | reverse complement strand
GAGTCCGCGTCGTGCGAGGCCATCCCGATCGGTTCGAACCTGTCCGGCTATTTCATTGCGGGCATGCTGGTGGCCCTCGCCATGGCGCTGGCCAGTGCCATGCGATTCTATTTCATCAGCCGGCTGGGCGAACGTGTCGTCGCGGATCTGCGGCGTGCCGTGTTCGACCATTTGCTGACGCTCAGCCCGTCATTCTATGTCGACACGCGCACCGGTGAGGTGCTGTCGCGGCTGACAACCGACACCACGCTGATCCAGACCGTCGTGGGCTCGTCGGTGTCTGTTGCCGTGCGGACGGTTGCCACGACGCTTGGCGCATTGACCCTGATGGTGGTCGTGAGCTGGCAGCTGGCGCTGATGGTCCTGGCGCTCGGTCCGGTGATCCTTTTGCCGATCCTGCTGTTCGGACGGCGGGTGCAGCGCTTGTCCAGGGAATCGCAGGACGAGCTTGCGAATGCCTCGTCACGTGCCAGCGAGAGCCTGCAGGCGATCGAGACCGTGCAGGCGTTTACGCGTGAGCCGGAAGAGAGCCGCCGTTTCCGGGATGTGATCGAAGCGACATTTGATGTTTCGCTCAAACGGATCCGTGTTCGCGCAGCCATGACGGCTGTGATTTTCACGGTCATTCTGACGGGCCTCATTGCCGTGCTCTGGTATGGGGCGGTTCAGGTGCAGGCCGAGGCGATTACGCCCGGGGCCATGACCCAGTTCGTGATGTATGCCTTCGTCGCGGTGAGCGGTGTCGGCATGCTGACCGAAACCTATGCCGAGATCATGCGGGCAGCAGGCGCCACCGAGCGCCTGATGGAGCTGCTGGGCGCCAAAACCGATATTGCGCCGCCGGCCGAGCCGAATTTGATGCCCGACCTGGTTCGCGGCGAATTGTCGTTCGATGCGGTGATCTTTGCCTATCCGGCCCGGCCGGATGCGCTGGCCCTGGCCGATGTCAGCTTCCAGATTGCGCCCGGCGAAACCGTGGCCTTGGTGGGCCCGTCCGGTGCCGGCAAGTCGACGATCTTCCAGCTCCTCTTACGCCTTTATGATCCGGCATCGGGGACGGTCCGGATGGATGGCGTTGATATCCGGTCGGTGGACCCGCTGGATTTGCGGCGCCAGATGGCCGTTGTGCAGCAGAATGCGCCGCTGTTCAGCGGAACGGTGTCGGAAAACATCCGCTTTGGCCGGCCGGGGGCCACCGATGAGGAAGTCCAGGCAGCAGCGATCGCGGCCAATGCGCATGAATTCATCATGGCGCTGCCGGAAGGCTATGCCACCCAGCTTGGCGAGAGTGCGGGCACGCTGTCTGGCGGACAACGTCAGCGTATTGCTATTGCGCGGGCAGTGTTGCGCGACGCGCCGGTGCTTCTTCTGGACGAGGCGACAAGTGCGCTGGACCCAGAAAGCGAGCAGGTAATCCAGGCTGCGTTCGAGGAAGCTGCGAAGAACCGCACGACGCTGGTGATTGCGCACCGCCTCGCGACCGTGCGCAATGCCGACCGCATCATCGTGATGGAAGAAGGCCGGATTGCGGACCAGGGGACGCATGACGAATTGCTGGGCCGTGAAGGCGTCTACAAGCGTTATATCGAGCTACAGTTCGGCAAGGGCTGATGGCCGGTGCGGCGGTGCTTAGCGGCTTACCGTCTGGTTCCGGATAAAGATCGGATTTTGAAAGCGGCGGCCGTAATCCATGCCTTTGGCCTCGAGCACGGTTTTGAAGACCAGGAGAAAGCCATCCATGTCTTCGACTGTCGTGATCGCGCCTTCGGGACCGGAATAGACGATGCCGAACTTGTACGAGGGCGGCTCGATGTTCGGAAAAACGTCAATGCGGACGATTTCGCCGATCGGCAGGCGCGCTTCCTTTCCTGCACCCGTATAAACGACTTCAGGGCCGCTGATCTTGACCCGGCGCGGTTCGAGTCGGCGTGCGATCGCCCGAAAAGCGTTCGCCAGTCCCGGCATCAGCTCCGCACCAGCACATATTCCCCGGGCGCATCGCAGATCGGCTTGAGCTTGCCATCACCTGGTTGCCGGGCCGACACATCCTCGCCCGAGCGCTCATAGAGCCAGTCGCGCCATTCTTCCCACCAGGAACCGGGCACCTCCTCGGCGGTTTCGAGCCATGCCTCGACTGTATCGGGCAGGTCCTTGTTCACCCAGTGCTGGTATTTGTGAGCGCCTGGATGATTGATGACTCCGGCAATGTGGCCGGACCCGGCCAGCATGAAGCGTACAGGTCCGCCAAATCGTTTTGCTCCGCGATAGACGGACGGGTAGGGGGCGATGTGATCGTCACGGCTGGCCTGCATGAAAACCGGAGTCTTGACCTTGTCGAGGTGCAGCGTGTGACCGTCCATCTCGATCTCGCCCTTTGACAGGCGGTTCTTCCGATACATGTTGTCGAGATACCAGAGATGCAGCTTCTGAGGCATGCGGGTCTGGTCGGCGTTCCAGTAAAGCAGGTCGAAGGCCTGCGGCTGGCGTCCGAGCAAATAATTCGAGACCACGAATGACCAGACGAGGTCGTTGGACCGCAAGAGGTTGAACGTGTCCGACATGGTTCGCCCGTCGAGAACGCCACCCTGGGCTTCCATCAGCCGGTTGATTTCCTTGAACCAGGCGTCGTCGACAAACAACTTGAGATCGCCGGCGAGTTCGAAATCGGTCTGCGCCGCGAAGAAGGTGGCGGATGCGATCTTGTCGGCTTCTCCGCGCGCTTCCAGCAAGGCGAGCGCAGACGCCAGCATGGTGCCGCCAATGCAATAGCCCACCGTGTTGACGCTATCCTCGCCTGTGGCGTCCTTAAACAAGCCCTGTTCGATATAATCCTGGAAGGTCTTGTCTTTCAGCTCCGGCCCCGGATTGACCCAGGAGATCAGGAATACGCTGAAGCCCTGCTTTGTCAGCCAGCGCACCATGGAATTCTTTTCGCGCATGTCCATGATGTAGAACTTGTTGATCCAGGGCGGCGCGATCAGCAGCGGCCGCTTTTTCACCGTCTCCGTTGTCGGTTCGTACTGGATCAGCTCGAAAATCTCGCTGCGGTAAACGACCTTGCCCGGTGTGGCCGCCAGATCGACGCCGACCTTGAAGCCCTCCATGTCTGTCTGAGTCAGGGCTAGCCGTCCGCCGCCCGCTTCGAGATCCCGCGCAAGATTGGCGAGACCCTTGGTGAGATTCTCGCCGCGTGATTGCATCGTCTCGCGGATGACGTCCGGATTGGTCAGCGCGAAATTGGTCGGCGCCATGGCATCGACCATCTGCTTGGTGAGAAACTCGACCTTGCGCTTGACCGCGGGATCAACGCCTTCGACTCCATGCACCAGACCCATCAGGAAATTCTGGTTGAGCAGATAGGATTGCTTGATGGCATCGAAAATCGGGTTCTCCGACCAGTCCTCGCTCCGCCAGCGTTTGTCACCCGGATCCGGCTTGACCACGGGATCAACATCGCCAGCCAGGAAACGCTTGGTGGTGTGTGTCCAGAGATCGAGATAGCCGCGCATCAACCCGGCCTGGGCATTCATCAGCTTTTCGGGATCGGAAACAATCTTGGCCCAGACCTCGCCGAGCTCGGGCGTCGAATTGATGGCCGCCGTGTCCGGCATTTCGACCTTGCCCTCTAAGGCCTTGCGCATGGAATCGGACATCAGTTTCTGGCTTTTCAAGGCCGCCTGCATCAGGTTCCGGGACATGTGGTCCAGCGCTTCGAGATCAGCGCTGTTCAGAGCCGTCAGGTTTGGCAGGCCGGTCGGGCTGGCCGGGCTCTCCGCGGAATCACTTGCTGCCGTCGCTTTGGCCTGTTCCGCCTTCGGAGACCTTGATTTGGCCGCCTTCGGTCTGGCGGATTCGGGTTTTGCGGTGGATTTCCTTTTTTCAGCCATGTCCGGGTCCCTTGTTTCTGTGCACAGGCGGGTGACAGAATTGGATGACAGCGTATAGATAGCGCCAGCGGCGTCCAGCACCGGAGCACGGATTGAACCGAAAAATCTGCCTTCTCGGCCCCTTGCTGCTTGCAGCCTGTGCGACGCCGGAATTGCCGGGCGGATTTACCGATGCGCAGAGCTGGTTCGACGCGCGTGTTGCGGATGGCGCCGCTGCGTCTGCTGCCCCGGCCTCGATACCCGACAAGTCACCGACACTTTCTGCCGAACAGCTTGAGCAATCTGCCCGGGCGGTGATGCAGGCACGCGATGACATGAATGAATCCGAGCGGGCAACCCGTCCGCCCGTTTCCGACACCCAGCAATATGCAGACGAGGCGCGCGAGCGCGCCGATCCGCCGCCCCCGATTGATTGACTGCCTTCCGGAGCCTCCTGAGCCATGAGCCACGCCCGTTTTCTCGACCGCCTTGCCCTTGATGCCGTATCTGCGGCCGAAGCGGCCGCCATTGCCGCGTCCACCCTGGTGGGGTGTGGCGACAAGGAGGCTGCTGACCAGGCTGCCGTTGATGCTTTGCGCACCGGCCTGAATGCCATGGCCATGAAGGGCCGCATCGTGATCGGCGAGGGCGAACGCGACGAAGCGCCCATGCTCTATATCGGCGAGGAAGTTGGCACCGGCGAGGGCCCGGAAATCGATATTGCGCTCGATCCGCTGGAAGGCACGTCATTGACGGCCAAGGGTATGGACAATGCGCTGGCAGTGGTTTCATTCGCGGCTCGTGGCGGCCTGCTTTATGCGCCCGACACCTATATGGACAAGATCGCGGTTGGCCCCGGTTTGCCTGCTGGCGTGATCGATCTCGACAAGTCGCCCTCCGACAATGTGAAGGCGATCGCCAAAGCGCGGGGCGTTTCGACGCAAGAGGTCTCCGTTTGCGTGCTCGAGCGCGAGCGGCACGAACATATCGTGGCGGACATCCGGACTACCGGCGCCCGGGTCATGATGATCCCGGACGGAGATGTGGCTGGTGTCATCTCGACCACCGATGCTGCGACCGGCATCGACATGTATGTCGGTCAGGGCGGGGCACCCGAAGGCGTTCTCGCGGCGACTGCGCTGCGTTGCGTTGGCGGCCAGATGCAGGCGCGCCTGTTCTTCCGGAATGATGACGAGCGCGCCCGTGCGGCGAAAACCGGCATCACCGATCTGGACCGCAAATACGATCTGATGGAGCTCGCCTCGTCCGACTGCCTGTTCGTCGCGACGGGCGTGACGGAAGGCAGCCTGGTTGAGGGCGTCCGCCGGAAGGATGGCACGATCAGCACCGAGACCTTGCTGATGTCTTCGGCGGGATCGATCGTCCGCCGGATCAAGACGGTGCGGCCGGCCTAGAGGATTTGATGGGCGAGCGCTTTTCCGTTTCGCAATCGCTCTCCGGCCGGGCCTGGCGCCTGCGCGACCTTGATGATCAGCTGATTTCCGATATCCGCCGGAAGGCCGGCGTTGACGACGTGATTGCGCGGATGCTGGCCGCGCGTGGCATCATGGCGGATGAGGCGGAGGCGGTGCTCAATCCGACCTTGCGCCATTTTTTTCCCGATCCCTCCAGTTTCCAGGACATGGACAAGGCGGCTTCCGCGATATGGGATGCCGTGGAAGCCGGAAGAACGCTGGCGGTTTTCGCCGATTACGACGTTGACGGGGCGAGTTCGGCGGCCCAGCTGATCCGCTATTTCCGCGCGCTCGGCCTATCGATGCTGCTTTATGTGCCTGACCGGATCGAGGAGGGGTATGGCCCGTCCGCTGACGCGTTCGCAAAGCTGAAAGAGCAGGGCGCGGAGCTCGTGATCACGGTCGATTGCGGCGCAGCTGCCCATGAACCATTGCAGGCGGCAAAGAATATTGGGCTCGATGTGGTG
>CBDUFA010000092.1:0-5831 GCA_965366295.1 uncultured Hyphobacterium sp. | reverse complement strand
CACCGCGCCGGGCAGCGGATCGACGCCAAGCTCGGCGACGTCCGCCTGCGCCACGGCGACACGCTGATCCTCCTCGCCGAGTGGGACTTCCGCCAGCGCTGGGTGGACCGCGAGGACTTCCTGGTGGTGGCGCGCCTGGACGGCACGGCGGATTTCTATTCGCCCGCCCGCGATATTGACGGGAACCGGATCTGGATGCGCCCGCTGGGCGATGCGCCTGTCGAGGAGAGCCGGATCAACAGCTATTGCGACAATCGCGTGGAGGATGACCCGGACCTCTGGATCGTCGAGCTGGAAGACCGGAAAGGCCGGCATTTCCTCACCGAACCGGTGGAATAGGCCGGCAGGACTTGCCAGCACGCGCGCGGGCCATTAGTCCCGCGCTTCGCAACACCGAACAAAGACAGACAGATGAACGCGACTCCTCCCGGCGAATGGGCCAAGCGCCGCACCTACGCCATTATCTCGCATCCTGACGCCGGCAAGACGACGCTGACGGAAAACCTGCTCTATGCCGCGGGATCCATCCGCATGGCCGGACAGGTGAGGGCGCGCGGCGAAAACCGGCGGACGCGTTCCGACTGGATGAAGATCGAGCAGGACCGCGGGATTTCGGTCTCGGCTTCGGTGATGACCTATGAGCACAAGGGGCTAATTTTCAACCTGCTCGATACGCCGGGCCACGAGGATTTCTCCGAGGACACCTATCGCACGCTGACGGCCGCCGACAGCGCCATCATGGTGCTCGATGCCGCCAAGGGCGTGGAGCCCCGCACGCTGAAACTGGTCGAGGTCTGCCGGCTGCGGGACATTCCGATCCTGACCTTCATCAACAAGCTCGACCGGGAAGCGCTCGCGCCGGAAGAATTGCTGGACGATATCCAGGACAAGCTGGCGCTCGATACCGCGCCGATGCAATGGCCGGCGGCTTCGGGCAACCGGTTCGGCGGTGTAATGGACCTGGTCACTGACGAATTCATTCCGTTCCGGGCCAATGATGAGGAGATGACGTCCGGCCAGCGGATTCCGGCGGCCGAGGCGGAAAGCCGGCTCGACAGCATGGTGCATGACGAGCTGATCGAAGGCGCGGAAATGGCCCGTGAGTTGCTGCCATCCTTCAATGCCCAATCCTATCGCGAAGGCCATCTGACGCCGGTCTATTTCGGCTCGGCCTTGCGCCGGTTCGGCGTTGTCGAATTGCTGGATGCGCTGGCCGAGGTTGCGCCGGGCCCGCAAACCGAGGCCGCGATCATCAAGAAGCAGGATGCCGAGGTGAAACCGGACGACAAGGACGTGTCCGGTTTCGTCTTCAAGGTCCAGGCGAACATGGATCCCAACCATCGCGACCGGGTTGCTTTCCTTCGCCTCGCGTCCGGCAAGTTCAAACGCGGCATGAAGCTGAAAACCGACAAGGGCAAGGCGCTGACGGTCTCTTCACCGATCATGTTCTTTGCCCAGGACCGCGAAATCGCCGATGAGGCTTTCGCCGGTGATGTCATCGGCATCCCCAACCACGGCCTGCTGCGCGTCGGTGACAGTCTGAGCGAGAGCGGCGAGGTCCTGTTTGCGGGTATTCCGAATTTTGCGCCTGAAATCCTGCGCCGCGCGCGGCTGGCCGACCCGCTGAAGGCCAAGCACCTCAAGAAGGCCCTGGAATCGCTTGCCGAGGAGGGCGTGACCCAGCTCTTCCGGCCGGTGATCGGTGGCGATTTCATCGTCGGCGCGGTGGGACAACTGCAAATCGAGGTGATGGCCGAGCGGGTTTCAGCGGAATACGGGCTGGACGTGACGTTCGAGCCCGCGCCCTATGATACCGCGCGCTGGCTCTCGGGCAGCGACAGTGACATCGAGAAATTCGCCGATCGTCATAAAAGTGCGATCGCCGAGGATATTGATGGCGATGCGGTCTTCCTCGCCAAGTCGGCCTGGGAAGTCAGCTATTCGGAAGAAAAATGGCCCGATCTCAAATTCCTGCGGGCCAAGGAGCGCAACCGGTGAGCCAGTCAGACCCGAGTCTTCTGCAGCAGGCGGAAAGCCAGGCCAGCGAGTTCTGGTCGCTGGTCATGGATGTCTGGAATACGAGTTTTCTCGGCGCCAATGTCGGGCAGGGTCTCCTCGCCGTGCTGGCTGTATTGCTGGCGCTGACACTGCGCGGCGCGATTGCCTCGCTGATCATCGCAGCCTTGCGGCGTATCGTGGAGCGGACGGAAACCGATCTCGATGACAGCGCCGTCGACGCGCTCGCCGGTCCGCTCAAACTGGTCCCCGTCAATATCGGGCTTTTCGTGGCGACCGTCATTCTCGGACTGAACGGTGCCGATTCCATCGGCGAGCAACTGAACCAGTCGCTGATCGCGGTGACGCTTTTCTGGGCGCTGCACAACGCGGTGACGCCAGTGGCGAAAAGCATCGACATGCTGACGCGCGCGCTGACTCCGGTCATGCTCGACTGGATCACGAAAGCGTTGCGGATCATCATCATCGTGATCGGCGCGGCCGCGGTGCTGGAAATCTGGAACATCCCGGTCGGACCGATTGTCGCCGGCCTCGGCCTGTTCGGCGTCGCTGTTGGTCTGGGCGCGCAGGATTTGTTCAAGAACCTGATTGCGGGCGTGTTGATCCTCACCGAGCGCCGCTTCCTGCCCGGTGACTGGGTCAAGGTGGATGGCGTGGTCGAGGGCACGGTGGAGAAGATCAATTTCCGGTCCACGGTCGTGCGCCGCTTCGACAAGGGGCCGGTCTATGTGCCCAATTCCAAGCTGTCGGATAATGCCGTCACCAATTTCTCGCGGATGACGCATCGCCGGATCAGCTGGGCGATCGGGGTGGAATACAAGACCACCACCGAGCAGCTCGCCTATATCCGCGACAAGACGCTGGATTACATCCTGAAGCACCCGGAATTTGCCAAGCCGCCCGAGGTGACGACCTTCATGCGGGTGGATGCGTTCGGACCGTCCTCGATCGATTTCAAGCTCTACGCCTTTACGATCACGACCAACTGGACGGAATGGTTGCGCATCAAGGAAGACCTGGCCTTCGCGCTGAAGCAGATCGTCGAGGAAGCCGGTACGGCGTTCGCCTTCCCGTCGCAGACGATTTACATGGACGATGGATCGGAAGTCTTCCTGCCGCCGGATCTCAAGAGCGAGCAGGCGGCTGTGCTGCAACCGAAAAATTCCGGCGGTGAAGACGGCGCGACCTGAAGCCGTGCTTGCCGGTGAAAGCTAGGCTGCGGCGGCGTTCTTGCGCATCATCATGAAGCGCATGGCGCGCTGGGCTTCGCGCTCTGACAGATCGTCGAAAACCCGGCCGTATTCGCGGGCATCGCGAAGCGCATCACCTTTTCCGGCATTGCGCAGCACAGCGAGGGTCACGAACAGTGTCCGGTCCTGGCCGCCGGCGCGGCAGAGCAGGCAGAGCGGGTCGATGCTCGGGCTCTCCAGCGCACGTTTCGCGGTGCCGAGATCGGTGTCGGTCAGAATGGCCAGCCCGGCGGCACAACGCATGATCTGGCCTTCCCGCAACAGCTTGACGACCAACGCCCCGTCGAGCTGACGGCGCAATTTCATCGCATTGACATAGCGCTTGGCTTCGTCGGCATCCTTGTCATTGGTCAGCCGCGCCTCGAGCCGGGCATGCGACGCATCGATCGCTTTTTGGAGCTCTTCGGGGTCAATGCCGTCAAACTTCTGCAGGATGCGGTCACGCAGACGGGTCTCGACGACGGTCAGCATGTCGTTGAGCAGGTCGACCGGCATTTCCTTGCGTTCGACCAGCGGGGCGTGGAGGTCCGGATTGGTCTCGGCGCGCTCGGTGATGTTCTCGAAAGCCTCGCGGGAAATCTTCGCACCGGCATTCTTCACCAGCGACGCGACCGTCTCGTCATCACCACGCCGGACAATCGTGTCGGACACCGCCTCGGGCACGCTCTCGCGCTGGGTCAGCGCCTTGAGGTGAGACCCGCTCGATTGTTCGGCGATGGCGAGGAGGTCATTGTCATTGAGCGCACGGGATTTCTGAAGGATCGGCGCGGCCACCTCGATGACATCGCGGGCGAGCTGCATGACGAGACCATGCGGCGCTTCGTCCACATCGCAAAAGCGTTGTGCCAATTCCTCGCGGGCATCCTGGGCCGTGTCCTCGGCCAGGCGCGACAGGACGCCGTCATACTCGGCGAATTTGCGCGAGTTCTGCTCGGGAATGTCGTCGAAGAAGAGATCGGTGACTTCGCGCAGCAATTCCCGCCGGCGATCGCTCGATTTCTCCTTGGCCAGATCGACCAGCTTGTGAAGATTGGATTGGACCGCCATCAGACCCGCCACGCATATCGGATGGCAATCATTTCCCAAATCCGTAAAGAAACAGTGGCTGCTTTGGGTTAACCGGTCCGCAATTGCAGCGTTGCGCCTTTGGCCAAGCAGCGATAATCAGGCTGCCGCAAGCGGGGGAGCACGCAATGGCAGGCGCGAACGTACAGGCAGGATGGCGGGACCGGCTGGTAGCCTTTGTCGAGGCGCCGGTCTTCGTCAATGTCATCACAGGGCTGATCCTGCTCAATGCCGTCACGCTGGGCCTCGAGACCTATCCGGTCCGCAGCGCGTTCATTACCGCAATCATTCCGGTGCTGGATGCCGTGATCGTCTCGGTCTTCGTGGTCGAGCTGATCCTGAAGATGATTGCCTATGGTCCGCGCTTCTTCAAATCCGGCTGGAACTGGTTCGACCTGATCATCGTCTCGATCTCGCTGTTTCCGGATGCCGGCGCGTTCACCGTCTTGCGTGCCATGCGGATATTGCGGGTGTTCCGGCTGTTTTCGGTCATGCCGGACATGCGCAAGGTGGTCGAAGCCCTGATGAAGGCGATCCCCGGCATGGGCGCCATTCTCGCCGTGCTGGCGCTGATGTTCTACGTCTCGGCCGTCATGGCGACGAAGCTGTTCGGTGCCACGCAGCCCATGTTCGAAACGCTGGGGGCGTCCGCCTTCACCCTGTTCCAGGTGATGACACTGGAAGGCTGGGCGATGGAGGTGGCGCGGCCGACCATGGCGGACCATCCGTTCGCCTGGCTGTTCTTCCTCGTCTTCATCGTGCTGACCAGCTTTGCCGTGCTCAACATGTTCATCGCCGTGATCGTGGATTCGCTGCAGTCGAAGCATTTCGACGAGGAAGAAGAGCGCGCAGAGCGCGCCGAAGCGGAAGCCGAAAAGGATCGCGACCTGATGCAGGCCGAGCTGACAGCCATCCGCGACGAGCTGAAAGCCCTGCGCGAGGAATTGAAGTCCCGCTAGGGGATGGCCTCGGCCTCGGCTTCGAAGGCATTGGCGAGTTCCGAATAGAAGGCAGCCAGCCGCTCCTCGTGTTCCGAGCGTTCGCGCGGTGCTGGCGCGGCAAGCAGCCGGGCAGGCAGGTCTGCGTGTGCGGCTGTCATGAAATCGCGCCAGATCCGGGCCGGTAGTCCGCCGCCGGTGACATCATTGGTCGGCGTGTCGTCATCATTGCCAACCCAGACCCCGGCGACGTAATCGGCGGTGTAGCCGATGAACCAGGCATCGCGGAACGCCTGGCTGGTACCGGTCTTGCCGGCGGCCGGGCGGTCGGGGAGACGGGCATTGGCCCCGGTGCCATTGAGCACGACATCCTGCAACATGGTCGACAGGGTCAGTGCGTCGGCTTCCTCGACGACGCGCTCGGCCTCGATGTCGGGATGCTCCCATAGTGTCTCGCCGCGCGAATTCGTGATCCGCGTGAGGAAGACCGGCTCATGGCGCATGCCGGAATTGGCGATGGTCGAATAGGCGGAGGTGAGCTCGAGCAAATTCACTTCCACAG
>CBDUFA010000091.1:0-5943 GCA_965366295.1 uncultured Hyphobacterium sp. | reverse complement strand
CGTCCCAGACCGCCATCATCGGCGTCGTCGCGCGCAGCGCCGCGAAATGCGGATCGGCCGCCAAGGCCGCGTAGGCGCTACGTAGCTCGGGCAGGGTCTCGTCGCCGCCATAGGCGTCGCCATAGACATTATCACCGCCGTAGATGAAGAGGTCGGCCTCCTCGGATGCGATTTGGTCGAGGATCGACATGCCCTCGCGGCGCGGATCGTGACAGGAGCCGAAGGCGATCCGGGTCAACGGACGGGCGGGGTCCAGTGACAGGGCCGGGCCCGCGCTCGGATGTTCGACATCGAGATGGGCATAGAAGGGCCGCAGCGCCTCGATCGCGCTCTGCGGCGCCCAGTCGACCGGCGGGGTGGATTGCCGGGCCAGTGCCGCGGAACCGGCCATCAGGGTCAGGATCAGGGCAAAAGGCAGGCGCATGGAAACCTCCGGATCAAGCGTCAGCGTCTCCGGATATACCGGTTCTGTGAACAGCGTGCGACGTTATTGATCCATGCGCGGGACAGTGTGCTGGAAATGCGAGACATTCCGACCGAACCGCACGCGTTGGGCCGGCAGCTGAAGCGGTGCTTCGGGCGGGCATTGACCGGCATTGACGAAGCTGCCGCGCGCGCCGCTGGCGGTAAAATCCGCATTCGCGACACAGAGGCTTCCGTCCTCGGCGCGCGGTGCATGGCCGGTATCGGCCCGGCGGGCGGCAAACCAGACCTCATTGCCAGCCGGAAAACCGCGATAGACAGTGCGGCACAGCGTTGCGGGGATCCGGGTCCAGCCGCTGGATTCAAACCCGACAAAATCGGCGCTGGTGCCGACCGACACCTCGGCATCGACTGTCCAGGTATTGCAGACTTCGAGAACGCGGAGCGGTGCGGCAAGTCCGTCCGGCCCGGCCGGGGTCCGCCGGCAAAGCGCTGCATCTTCGGGTGGCAGGTCTTCACAGGAGAAACGCGTCTCGACCCGGCCCCAACCGGACCGGAAAGGCCGGATGGGTTGCGGCCGGAAACGGGTGAGGCGTTCGCCATCGCGGCAGTCCGAGTCCTGCGCCAGGCCGAAAAACGTGTCCGGCGGCGTGCAATAGCCGATCTGCGAGGCGGCTTCCGGCGGCCAGGCCCATTCGCCGGAGACGGCCCCGATCCAGAGCTCGTCGCCGACCATGTCACCGAGCCCGCCCTCCAGGCAGTCGCCCGCCGCCACTTCGAACCAGCCGCGCACCATGCGTCGCTCGCCGGGCGTATCCCGGAACGCCACGGCGAGGCCGATCGCGAAAGGGGCCTCGTTGCAGGCTTCGATCACGACCGGTCGGGCCGCCTGGGCGGAGGCCAGCCCCGTCGCCGACAGCAATAGTGCAAGGACGACAATAACACGCATGGGGCGAAACTAGACGCTCCACCCCTGCCTGTCAGCGAAAACCGCTAGTCTTCCGCCGCCTCGACCGGGGCAGGGTAGGCCTCGAAACGCATGGGCTGGCCCAGCACATCGATCCGGACGACTTCCCGCGCGCCATCGATTTCCGTGACATAGATGTCGTTCTCGGGCGAAGAGCCGCGCAGTTCGAGCCGCATGGTCTCGAAAGCGCCGGCCTGGGTCTCGATCGTGCCACCATCAAAAGCGGTGATGGTCACCGTGCCGGCCGCGCCACCCAGCGGAGCAAACCAGTCGAAAGTGATCGAATCGCCGGTCTCGAGCGGCAGGGCTGCTGCAGCCATGAAGGCCGCGCCCCGCATCACCATGCCATCCGTGATCGGGACATTGATTTCCGCCGATTGCTGACCCTGGAAGGGTTGAACAATGGTCCGGCCACCTACCATGACGCCGTCCGCGGCGGCCGCTTCGACCGACAGGATCGCGGATTGCTGATGGAAGCGGATGGCCACATCAATCGGTTCCAGCCCGTCTGTCGTTACGGAGCCGCCTTGAGTCTCGTAGATCTCCTGGCTGGCCCACATGGTGCGGTCGTAATAGCGGATGATGCCGGCCTCGTCATCGCGTTGCCAGCCAAACCGCATGAAGCCGTCGGGCTGGCCGCCAACCAGCATCTGCAAGTGCATTTCGCCGCTCTGCGGCAAGGCGGCGGCCGCTTGCGCGCGCCAATCGTCCTGGGCCCAGACCGCGCCGGTGACAAAAGTGGCGGCCATGGCGCCAAGCATGATGTTCTTCATTGTTTTTTCCCCAAAATTATCAGTTGGCAGTGATGCGCGTCGCTTCGTAGTAGAGCACATCCTCGATCCAGGTTTCACCCCCATCAAACGACCAGTCCTGGCGGAAGACAAAGCTGTTTTCCGTGATGTCCTCGAAGCGTGTCACGACATCCGCCATGCGGCCATCGGCGGTCTGCTGGCGGTGGCGTTCAACCGGTACGCAGTCCTCCAGCGCTGCCGAGATCGGGTGCGCGAATTCGCTGTTGGCGGGAAGCCAGCGCACGATCCAGCGGTCGTTGGCCGGATCATAGGTCCGGAAGGTGACACCCTTGAAATAGTCGGAGGTCTGTTCGTCGAGCAGGATGTCGGCATCCATGATGGTGTAGACATGCACTGCAGCGGAAAATTCGAAAACGCCGCCATTGGCCGCACGGTTGCGCCAGGCGATGTCCCAGTCACCGACTTTGAAATCATACATCCGGGCCGGATCTGCCGTGACAATGCCGTCGCAGGCTGGTTCCTGCGCCAAAGCCTGGCCGGCTATTGTCAGGAGGCCGGCGATTGCCAGCATGGTCTTGCGCATTTTCACCCCCATTGGCGATGTTCTGCCGTCAGGGGGTGAAGTCTGCACGTTTCTGCTGTGAGCGGGATTAGTTTTCGGTCAGGCTTGTCACGCTTGCGTGATGTATCAGCCGCCGAAAAACATGGTCCACATCAGGCGGCCCGGCATGAAGGCGAACAGGCCCGGCACGACCAGCGCGCCGAAGAACAGGCCCATCACCGCATTGCGATGCTTGTCGGTCTTCATCCGGCGGGCATTGGCGATCATGCCGAAAAGGCCGAACAGGGTCAGCGGCACGAAGATGTGGATGAAGCTGAACTGCCCGTCATTGATCTGGCGGATGAAGATGGCGGTCAGCGCCGTCGTCAGCATCAGCAAGGCCCAGGTATAGCCGAGCGTGCGGTGCGGCATGGTGCCCTTGGGCGCGACCAGCTGGACGATGCCCAGCACCAGCGCGCCGATCGCGGCACCGGCATGGACCTGGATGATCAGCGGGGCGCGGAAGAAGGCGGCAAAATCCGGCTTGAGGCCCGAATACATGTCGGCGAAACCGTTGACGTAAGCGGCGAGATTGCCACCCTGGAAGAGGCCGCCCTGCACGAGGGCGATGCCGACGACGAAGGTCACGAGGGCGAAGCCGATAGAGAAATGACGGATCGAGTTCATGGGTGTTGCTCCCGGTCTGATTGGCGTTGACGCTTTCCTGACAGCGCGCCGGGCGGGGCAACAGCGCAGATACGCAAACGGGCTGTTTCCCGACGCGAATGGCGCTAGGTTTCCATTCGCGATACGTGAACGGGGAGCGGTTTCGGGTGCAGCGGGTCGTTGAATTCTTCAAATCGCAGGGCAGCGGGCTGCTCATGCTGTTCGGCATCGGCACCTTCCTGGCGATTCTCGGGCCCTACAACACGGCCGGCCTCGGCTGGCCCTGGGTCTGGGTCTACTGGACCGGGCTGATCGGGTTTGGCGGGTTATGCGGCGACGGGATCGCCCACGTGCTCAACCGCGTGGCACCGGACCTCTCAAAGGGTGTGGTGTATGCGCTGGTGGCGGTACTGGTCTCGTTCCCGGTCGCCGCCGCGGTGATCACCATTCAGGGCGTATTCGGGCCGCTGCCGCCGGCCTATGTCTGGCCGATGATCTATGGCTTCGTGCTGGTGATCTCGGCCGGTGTGTCCGGCCTCACCTATCTGCTGGAGCGGCCGGACAAGGCAAGTGATGCGGCCATGCCGGGGCGGGCGCTGACCGACAAGCTGCCGGTGAAATACCGGACGGCCGGGATTCTCGCCCTGCAGTCCGAGGACCACTATCTGCGCGTCCACACAGACCGCGGGGATGCGCTGATCCTGATGCGCCTGTCCGATGCGATGGCGGCGGTCGAAAACCTGGAAGGTGCCCAGACACACCGGTCCTGGTGGGTGGCCCGGGCGGCCATTGATCATGCCGAGAAATCCGGCGGGCGGGCCGAGCTCACGCTAAGCAACGGGATCCAGGCCCCTGTCAGCCGCGGATTCTATCCGGATCTGCGGGACAAGGGCTGGATCTAGCCGCGTCTGGCGCGCCACTCCTCGCGGGTCTGGCCCCATTGATCGGCGATGATGTCGAACCCGGCGATCTTCACCGGCTTGTTCCAGTTATAGGACCCAAGTTTTCGCGCCACGCCCTGCGACCCGATATTGTCCGCGTGAATGAGGTGGATCACGGATTCCCAGCCGAGGTCGTCAAAAATCCAGTCGAGCGAACGCGCGCCAGCTTCGGCTGCATATCCCTTCCCCCACGCCTCGCGCTTGATGGTCCAGCCGACTTCCGGCTGCGGCCAGCCATGCGGATTCCAGGGCCCGACACGCCCGAGCCACTCACCGCTCGCCTTGTCCTCGACCGAGAAGAAGCCGTATCCGCGCACTGCCCAATGACCGATGACACCGCACAGGGCGCGCCAGACCTGGGCCGGCTCCTGGACGCCGCCGATATGCCGGGCCGTCTCCTCGTCCGCCATCACGGCGGCCAGCGACTCGAAATCGCGTTCTTCGGGAACGCGCAGGACCAGGCGCTCGGTTTCCAGGCGGGGTCCGAATGAAGAGATATCGATGGCCATGGCATCCTCCTGAGCGCTGGCGGGCAGCGGGAATAGGCCCGGCCTCTGCACAAATCAAGCATCTCGGCCTTCTCGCCGCCATAATTGGCGCGATACTTGCGCATGAGGGAGGTTGATGAACGCCAGATCAGCCAGGATCTCCCATGGCCGCAGAAAACCGTCCCACAATCATACGCCTCGCCGTGTACTGGATCATTGCGTCCGGCATGCTGGGCCTGATTACGGGCCTGGCGTTCGCCACGGGCGTGGTCGAATGGGTGTATGAGGACATCAATCACCCGGCCTGGCTGCCGCCCGTCATGGTGCTGACCTGGACCTGGGCCGCAAAAACCATGCTGATGGCATTCGTGCTCTGGCTGGTCGACCGGTTCGGTCACGGCTGGTGCCGCTGGCTGTCGCTTTTCCTGATCAGCCTGCTGTTCGTCGCCTCGGCCGGCTGGCTGGCCGGATTTGTGATCCTGCGCGATTTGACGGTCGGATTCTTTGCCATTCTCGGCAG
The DNA here is from genome assembly GCA_965366295.1 of uncultured Hyphobacterium sp. Lineage (GTDB taxonomy): Bacteria > Pseudomonadota > Alphaproteobacteria > Caulobacterales > Maricaulaceae > Hyphobacterium. The sequence goes on along the minus strand of CBDUFA010000091.1, from coordinate 645 downwards.
CTGGGTGCTGACCGCGATCGTGATGTTCGTGATCGGCCGCGCCCACAAGGTGGCCGGTGTATTGATGTGGCCGGTCTTCATCTGGACGACCTTCATGCTGGCCGTTTCGTTCGAGCTGATGCGGCTCAATACCGGTCTGCAGGTCGCCAGCTTCGGCCTGTAATGAAAAAGCCCTCCCGCACGCGGAAGGGCTTTCCCGAAATCGCGAATGCCTGCCGGATCAGGCGAGGCTGGAATCGAGCCCCTTGCAGGCTTCGAGCAATTCCTTCACTGCATTGACGCTGACCTGGAGATTGGATTTTTCCTCGTCGGACAATTCGATCTCGATCACGTCCTCGGTCCCACCGGCACCGATCATGGTCGGCACACCGACATACAGCCCGTCAACGCCATACTTGCCTTCGACATAGGAGGCACACGGCAGGATGCGCTTCTGGTCGCCGAGATAGGCTTCCGCCATGGCGATCGCGCTGGTAGCCGGGGCGTAGTAGGCTGAGCCATTGCCCAATAGGCCGACAATCTCGCCGCCACCCTTGCGGGTGCGGTCGACGATCTCGTCGAGACGGCTTTCCTTCACGCCCTTGATCTTCGCCATGTCGGCGACCGGGATGCCGTTGATGGTGGAATAGGACAGGACCGGCACCA
>CBDUFA010000090.1:0-6046 GCA_965366295.1 uncultured Hyphobacterium sp. | reverse complement strand
CTGCAGTTGGACAAGCTGGTTCGCGCATTGCGCCGCGAACGCCCGGTGAAAGAAACCCATGGCTGGTTGCGGAAGACGACACGGATCGAGAACCGGCCGCTCAAGCATGTCATCGAGCTGCCGCAACACCAGGATTCCAAGCGCAGCCTGCTGATCCAGGCCGCCGATCTGTGCGCCTATGCGGTTTTCCAGAAGGAAAAGCCTTCCATGGCCGTGCAGGCCAACAAGGGCCATGAGCGTTTTTTGAAAGCGCTGGAGCCGGCCATCATCAAGGGGCCGGGGATCAATGGCGATGGCGTCCACATCATCGAGAACGCCTGATTTCCGGAAAGCAGAAAAGCGAACGGGCGGCACATCTGCATAGCGACGGCCGCCCGATCATTGCCTAACCTTGTCCAGCCAGCAGCCGTTTCCGGCATGTCGGCCCAACTCAGCTCGCCCAATCCTTATACCATGGACGGAATGCGGCTCAAAGCGGTTTGCGATAGAGCAGCACGAACCGGTCCGTATTGCCGCGAATGGACGGATCGAAGACCGAGATGGTCCGGCTGTCATCCGGGTTGGAGAGCAGGTCGGATTCCGCCGCCAGCTCGAAACCGACGGCCTCGATTTCCTCGCGCACGAAGGATTCCTCGATACGGTGATAATCACCGATGACAGTGTCGCCCGTGCCGTCTTCGGAACGGTGATCGACCACGAGGAAAACGCCGCCAGGGCGCAAGGCATTGTAGATTGAGCGGTTCATCGCCAGCCGGTCTTCGCGCGTGGGGGCTTCGAAGCCTTCCTGCGCCCAGGCCTGGTCGTGATAGATCAGCATCATGAAGACGCCATCGAGTTCACTGTCATAGTCATCGAGAATGGTCGGAACCTCGGATACCAGCCGGGTGACATTATCGCGTTCCTCGGCGAGCGCCGAGATGGCGACATCCGCATTGGGGAAGCGATCCACGATCCATTGCATGTTCTCGGACACGACCTCGCCATCCATGCCGACCGCGCCGGACAGGATTCGCGTGTAATAGCCCGCACCGGCGCCGAGATCGGCAACGCGCCAACCGGGTTCGACCCCCGCAAAGCTGAGGATTTCCGCCGGGTGCCGTCCGGCATCGCGCGCGGTGTCATTCTCGGGCCGGCCCTCGTCATTGACCGCGGAGACAATATGTTCGCCCGGTTCGCCCTGGGCCATCGCATCGTTCGAGCTGATCGCCGAACACGCAGTTGCCAGGCCGAGCGCAAGCAGTGAAATCGCAATTCTCATGGATATTCCCCATTCAAGTCCTGCGGTCATCCTTCGCGCCCGCGATTGGAATACAAGCCACAGTTTCGTGATGAGCGGTGAACTGGCCTGGCTTGCAGACCAGCCGCTTGCCAAGACGGGGGGAGAGTCGTAGCCCTTGCCGCCTCAGGGAAGGAGCGTTTTCATGTTGTTGCACCAGTCATCCTGGCAAGAAGTCGAAGACTATCTGAAGACATCGAGCGGGATCATCATTCCCATCGGATCGACAGAGCAGCACGGGCCGAACGGGCTTCTCGGCACCGACGCATTATGCCCTGAAATCATTGCTCACGAGGCCGGCAAGGCGTCCGGCCTGCTGGTGGCCCCGACCTTCAATGTCGGGATTGCCCAGCATCACATGGCGTTTTCCGGGACGATCACGCTGCGCCCCTCGACCATGCTGGCCGCTCTCCAGGACTGGGTCGACAGCCTGGTGCGGCACGGCTTTACCCGGCTCTATTTCCTCAATGGCCATGGCGGCAATGTGCCGACCATCCAGGCTGCCATTGCCGAAAGCTATTCGGACTGGTCGCTGTCCGGCGAGCCCTGCCCTTACCGGATCCAGACCCGCAACTGGTGGGAATTGCCCGGCGTGATGAAAGTCTGCCGCGAGATCTTTCCGGTCGGCGACGGCTCGCATGCGACGGCGTCGGAAGTCGCGGTAACCTATTATGGCTATCCGGAATCGGTGAAGCGCGTCGAGATGAGCCCGAAGATCGCCCCGGAGGGTCATTTTGCAGATGCCGCCGACTACCGGGCAACCTTCCCCGATGGCCGGATCGGCTCCGACCCGGCGCAAGCCACGCCTGAAAAAGGCGAAACCATCACCATGGCGGCGCGCGACGCGCTGATCGCGGAGGCCACGGCTTTCTTCAAGGCCAACGACTAGACCGCGTAGATCTCGTCACCTTCCACCCGGACCGGCACTTGCGAGAGCGGATCGCCGGCCGGGCCGCCCGTGCATTTCCCGGACAAGACCTCGAACGTGGCGCCATGCACGGGGCAGATGATGTTCTCGCCCTGATGCAGGAAAACGCGGCCATCCGGCAGGGACAGGGCGCGGCCGGCGTGCGGGCAAATATTCACGAAACACCGGACCTCACTGCCCTTGCGCACCAGGAAGAGAGGCGTATCGCCGTCCCAGTTGGCCTTGTGCCCACCCGGGTCGGGCAGGTCGGAAACGCGGCCGAGCAGGGTTCCGGAAAGCGGCAAATCCATCAAAGGTCTCCGAAATTGGCCATCACCGGCCTGAACCCGGTTACCGACACATCGCGAAACAGACCGGCGCGTGTGTAGGGATCGTCGCGCAGCCAGTCATGCACCTCGGCCGCGGTTTCGAAATCGACCACGAGCAGGCTGCCGATCATCCCGCCATCTTCCGCGAGCAGCGGCCCGGCGAGCTTCAGGTGTTCACCCGCATCCGCCAGGAACGCCAGATGGGCTTCGCGGTTGGCCTTGCGGATATCCAGGGCCCCGGGCTTGTCGAGGGCGCGAACCAGGAACGCCATTCAGTCACCTTCCGTGGTAAAGGGGCGCGACAATAGCTGTTCCATCGCGTCATCCACGCTCAACTTTCCGGACAGGATGGCATTCATCGCCTCGCAGATCGGCATGTCGACGCCAACGCTGGCGGCAAGATCGGCAATGGCCGGGGCCGTGGCAACGCCCTCGGTGACCGCGCGGCGGCCGGATAGAACACTGTCGAGGCTCTCGCCGCGCCCCAGCGCCATGCCGCAGGACATGTTACGCGATTGCGGCGAGGAACAGGTCAGGACCAGGTCGCCCAGGCCACAGAGCCCGGCGAGGGTTTCGCGTTCCGCGCCCATCGCCACGGCCAGCCGCGTCATCTCGGCAAAACCGCGCGCAATCGTGGCGGCGTGTGCGGACTTGCCGAGCTGGCGTCCTTCGACAATGCCACAGGCAATGGCGAGGACATTCTTCACCGCGCCGCCGATTTCGGCACCAATCAGGTCGCCGGACCAGTAAGGACGGAAGCGCGGCGTGCCGATGGCTTCCATCAGGGCATGCCCCAGGGATTTGTACTTGGTGGCCAGTGTCACGGCGGTCGGCAGCCCCTTGGCCACGTCGATCGCGAAGCTGGGGCCGGACAAGACGGCGGGAATGGCCGACGGGATTTCCTCGTCGAGCACGTCCGTCATCAGTTTCAACGTCGACTGCTCGATCCCCTTGGCGCACAGGAGAATGGGCAGGGCCTCACTGGCATGCGGCGCAAACTGGCGGAGCACGCCGCGCAGATGCTGGGCCGGAGCAACGGCCAGAACCGCGCCGCAGCCGGCCAGGTCGGCCAGATCGCCGGTCGCTTTCACCCGCTCGTTCAGGGGCGCGTCCGGCAAATAGACCGTATTCATGTGATCCTTGTTGATCGCCTCGGCGACCTCGGTCTCATGCGCCCAAAGCATCACGTCGCGGCCAGCAATCGCTGCTGTTTGCGCCAGCGCCGTGCCCCAGGCGCCCGCACCGATCACACCGATGGATTGATAATCGCTCATGCCTTGGGTCCTTTCCGGCCCGAACCGATCGCCGGGTCCAGTCTGGCCGAGTTTTCATCCAGCGGCCAGCGTGCCCGCGCCGGAGCGTCCAGCGCATCGGTATCGCCGCGCCGCAAATGCTCGGCACCCGCCAGCGCGATCATGGCGGCATTGTCGGTGCACCATTTCATGGGCGGCGCGACAAGCCGGAAACCCTGCGCCATTGCGGCCTGGTCGAGGGCGGCACGAATCGTCCGATTGGCCGCCACGCCGCCCGCGACAACAATCACGGGCGATTGATTGTCAGGATATGTCTCCATGAAGCATTTCATGGCGTTAGTGGCTCTGTTCGCCAATGTATCCGCGATGCGGCGCTGCATTGCCGCGGCCAGATCAGCCTTGTCAGCATCTGTCGGCGTGTCGAAGGATTCCCAGATCTGGCGCGCGGCGGTCTTGAGTCCGGCAAAGGAAAACTCGAAGCCCGGCCGATGGCCGAGCGGGATTGGCAGATCGAAACGATCCGGGTTCCCGGACCCGGCGATCCGTTCCAGCGCCGGCCCGCCCGGAAAGCCCAGCCCCATGATCTTGGCGGTCTTGTCGAAGGCCTCGCCGGCCGCATCATCAAGCGTGGAGCCCAGCCGTCGATACCGGCCCACGCCTTCGGCGATCAACAATTGCGTATGCCCGCCTGATACCAGGAGGAGCAGATAGGGAAAGGCGAGCGGTTCGCCCAGGCGCGGTGACAGGGCGTGGCCTTCCAGATGGTTGACCGCGATCAGCGGCTTGCCGGAGCCGAGCGCCAGGCCCTTCGCGGTCATCAGCGCGGCCATCACCCCGCCAATCAGGCCCGGCCCCGACGTGGCCGCGATGCCATCAATGGCTGCGAGTTCGAGCCCGGCCTCGCCAAGCACCTGTTCGACGAGCTGATCCATCACCTCGGCATGGGCGCGCGCGGCAATCTCCGGCACGACGCCGCCATAGGGCGCATGTGCCTCGTTCTGGCTGCGGACCTTTTCGGCCAGCACCTCCACCCGCCCGTCGGGCCACAGGCGCACAATGGCAGCGGCGGTTTCATCGCAACTGGATTCCAGCCCGAGCACGGTGACGGCTCCGGCTTGCGCATCGGGCGGGGACGGGTCTAAGTCCATGACAGGACCGATACTCTGCCTGAACAGGATAAAGCAACGTGCCTTTGCGCTTTCCGCTGCCGCTCGCGACCCGAAAATCCCCGCTGGCCCTGGCGCAGGCGCACCTGGTTCAGCGCGCCGTCATGGCCGCTCTGGGCGCGGGTGAGGCCGACGTGCCGATCCACGCCCTGGTCTCGACCGGTGACAAGCTGACCGACCGCAAGCTGATCGAGGCGGGCGGGAAAGGCCTGTTCACCAAGGAAATCGACGAGGCCTTGCTGAATGGCGATGCGGCGATCGCCGTGCATTCGATGAAGGATGTGCCGACGCAATTGCCGCCGGGTCTTGTGCTGGCGGCTATTCTCGAACGCGAGGACCCGCGCGATATCCTGCTGACCGCGACGGGAAGCGCACAGCTTTCCGATCTGCCGCAAGGCGCGCGGCTCGGCACGGCGAGCCTGCGGCGGCAAGCCCAGGCGCTGGCGCTGCGGCCGGACCTCGAGATCATCACGCTGCGCGGCAATGTCGATACCCGGCTCGGCAAGCTGAGGCGCGGTGAGGTGGATGCCACCTTCCTTGCTGCCGCGGGCCTGAAACGGCTCGGCCGCACGGAGGGCGATCTGCCGGCCTGCGAGATCGACACGATCCTGCCCGCGGCGGGTCAAGCCGCCATTGGCCTGGTCATTCGCGCCGACGATACAGATGCGGCGCAAGCCGTGGCGCCCCTGAACCATGAGGCGAGCGCTGCCGCACTGCGGGCCGAACGCGGCTTCCTGACGGCACTGGACGGCTCCTGCCGGACACCGCTGGCGGCGCACGCCACCCTGACTGGCGAGACATTGAACATCAGGGGCGAAGCCCTGACGCCGGACGGCAAGCACCGCTGGACCGGTCACCGCCAGGGACCTGCCGCCGATGCCGAAGCGCTGGGCCGCGAGCTGGGCGAAGCCATCCGGGCAGCTGGCGGCGACACGCTGGCGCAAGCCATCGCGGCGTCATGAAAGTCCTCGTCACCCGATCCGAGCCCGGCGCCAGCAAGACCGCAGCGGCCTTGCGCAAGCGCGGCGCGGAGCCGGTGATCGCACCGGTTTTGCGGGTCGAGTTTCCCGACGAGATCGAGGTCGGGTTGAGCCGGACAAGCGCGCTTCTGTTCA
>CBDUFA010000089.1:0-6051 GCA_965366295.1 uncultured Hyphobacterium sp. | reverse complement strand
ATCCTGATCGAGGGTTTCCGCCCCGGCGTGGCCGAGCGTCTCGGACTCGGACCGGAAGATGTCCACGCCGTCAATCCGGCGCTGGTCTATGGCCGCCTGACAGGCTGGGGACAGACCGGTCCGCTCGCCGACCGGGCGGGTCACGACATCAACTACATCTCGCTGACCGGTGCCCTGGCCGCCATTGGTGAAGCCGACCGGCCCGTCCCGCCGCTCAACCTGGTCGGCGATTATGCCGGTGGCTCGCTGATGCTGGTCTTCGGGGTAATGGCGGCCCTGGTCGCGACGCGAGAGAGCGGACGGGGCCAGGTCGTGGATGCCGCCATGACCGATGGCAGCGCGGCGATCATGAGCCTGATCCATTCGCTGCGCGCATCCGGGATCTGGCAGGACCGGCGCGAAGCGAACATCATTGATGGCGGCACACCCTTCTACCGCTGCTATGAAACCGCCGACGGGTTTCACATGGCGGTCGGCGCGATCGAGCCACAATTCTTTGCCGAACTGATCCGGGGTCTCGAACTGCCGGATGACTGGTGTAGCCGCCAGTATGACGCATCCGGATGGCCGGATATGCAGCAGGAATTCGCGCGCCTCTTCAAGCAGAAGACCCGTACCGAATGGACCGCGATATTCGAGGGCATTGACGCCTGTGTTTCGCCGGTTCTCGACATGGCCGAAGCGCCCGATCACCCGCACAACCAGGCCCGGCAGACTTTCATCGACCAGGACGGCTATCGCCAGCCCGCGCCGGCGCCGCGTTTTTCCGCCACGCCGCCCGGCCGGCCCGGCGAACCCTTCTTCCAGGGCGAGCATACGCGCCACATCCTCGCCGAAGCCGGATATGATGACGCCGCGATCGATCAGCTGATCGCGGATGGAAAGGTGATGTCAGCGCAATGAGCGAGCAGATCGTGATCATCGGCGCCGGCCAGGCCGGTGCGCAACTGGCGGACAGTTTGCGCCGCGAAGGCCATGACGGGCCGATCACCCTTGTCGGTTCGGAGATCGAACCGCCCTATCAGCGCCCGCCCCTGTCGAAAGCCTATCTGCTGGGCGACATGGACGAGGACCGGCTGCCGCTGCGCCCCGGCAGTTTCTACGAACAACGCAATATCACCTGCCGGTTCGGCGTAACTGCCAGCGCGATCGACCGGCAAGCGAAAACCGTCCGGCTCGATACCGGCGAGGACCTGCCCTACGACAAGCTGGCGCTTTGCCTCGGCACGGAGGTCAACATCCCGCCCATTCCCGGGATCGATCAGCCGCATGTCCTGGCGCTTCGCACGCTGGAGGATAGCCGCAAGCTGAAGGCCGCGCTCGCTCGCGCCCGGTCCGTGGCGGTCATCGGTGGCGGCTTTATCGGCCTCGAGGTTGCCGCAACAGCGCGCAAGCAGGGCAAGGCGGTCACGATTGTCGAAGCGCAGGATCGCGTCATGAAGCGCGCGGTCAGCGAGCCGGTCTCGCGCTTCTTCGAGGAATTGCACCGCGGCCAGGGCGCGACCCTGTTGCTGGAGACGCTCACGGCCGGGATCACGCCCGGCGGGCTGACGCTCAAGGATGGCGCCAAGGTCGCGGCCGACCTCGTCGTGCTTGGCACCGGCGTCCATCCCGACGACCGGCTGGCGGTTGAGGCAGGCCTGGCGTGCGACAATGGCATCGTGGTCGATGAATACTGCCGCACATCAGACCCGGACATCGTCGCGGCGGGCGATTGCGCCAATCACCCCAACTACCTGACCGGCGAGCGGCTGCGGCTGGAATCGGTCCAGAATGCCATTGATGAAGCCAAGATCGCGGCAAAGACGCTCACAGGGTCGCTGGACATCTACAAGGCAGTGCCCTGGTTCTGGTCGGACCAGTTCGACATCAAGCTCCAGATGGCCGGCCTTTCCGGCAATACCGATACGGCTGTCACGCGCGGCGACCCGGCGAGCCGGAGTTTCTCGATCTTCTATTTTGCGGCAAGCAAGCTGATGGCCGTCGATTCCATCAACGCCCCGGCGGATCACATGGCGGCCCGGCGTATCCTGGCCAGGGACGACCGCGACCTGACACCCGATCAGGCCGCTGACAGCGCGTTCGACCTCAAGACCGCCTTCTAGGCTAGGCCCAGTTGCGCGGATCCGTCTCGGAATCCCACGCCATCATCGCGACCTTGCCCATCACCACCAGGGTGACCGCGGCGGCCAGCCCGTAAAAGCCATAGGACAGGATCGTGCTGAGGTGGAACATCGTCACGAAGGCCCAGGCGCCGGCCATCGTGGCCACCAGCGTCTCGGACCCGACCAGCAGCGTCACGGCGAGGGCCGCGACGAGCGTTGCAAACGTGACCATGCGGCGCGAAGCAGACTTTTGTTCAGGCGTCTGCGAACCCTCTTCAAGCGACGTCATGCGCTAATCTCCCACGCTTCCCGTTTGAAGCGGACAGCCGGAAGATGGGCCTCCTGGTGTCAAAGCGCAACGCCTGCCATACAGCAGGCCATCAGACCTTGCCGGTCACCGGCACCAGCGCCCCGGTCATGGCGCGCGCCGCATCCGACGCGATGAACAGCATCACCGCGGCCAGGTCCGCCGGCTTTACCCAGATATCCGGATCCGTGTCGGGCATGTCCTTGCGGTTTTGCGGCGTGTCGATGATGGAGGGCAGCACCGCATTGACGGTGACATTCGTGCCCTTCAGCTCCTCGGCCAGCGCTTCGGTGAGGCGCATCACGCCCGCCTTCGAGGCGGCATAGGCGCCCATGCCCATACCGGCCTTCACCGCGCCCGCCGCGCCGACATTGACGATCCGGCCAGCCGGCGCCGCCTCCAGGTATGGCAGCGCCATCCGGCACGCCGTTGCCGTGGTCTTCACATTGATATTGTATAGAAAATCCCAGCTTTCGAGACTGCCTTCCGCCAGCGTTTCCCAGCGAAACCCGCCGGCAATATTGAGCAGCGCATCAAGGCGTCCATGCGTCTCGACAATGGCCTGGAACAGATCGGCGGCCGTCTTCTCGTCCGTCATGTCCACGCCGCCGCGCTGGTCCACGCCGGCCGGGAACCCGTCCCGGGGGGCATCCGCCCGGTCGATCGCCACCACCGTCCAGCCCTGGTCGAGGGCGCCTTTCACCGCGGCTTCGCCGAGAATCCCGAACCCGCCGGTAATCGCGATGACCTTGCCTGACATGACACTCTCCCTTGCTTGCGCCGGACACTAGCGCGGCAGGGTCTGCGTGCAAGCCATCCGGCATCGAAAGACCCGCATTCCGCCCGCAGATCGACACAAAGGAAAGGGATGAAGTTTTCCGCCAGTCGTGAAATGATGTGGCAGGGGAAGGGATAGGGAGACTCGACATGAATTTCCGGTTGAACCGTTTGGGCGCCGTGGCCGTTCTGCTGGCCGTGGTGCTGGGAGCCTGTTCGCAATCCGGTCCGGACGCCAGTCCGGGCGAACCGAACCGCCAGGGGGTCGAGCTTCGCGATCGCTCCGCCGGCGCCCGGAGGCCCGAGCCCGAATATCCCGACCGGTTCGACTATCTCCGCTACCGGATCGATGTGGCCGGCAGCCAGCCTTCGGCCTGCTTCGTCTTTTCCCAGGCGCTCGATCCGCAAACCGACTACAGCCCGTTCATCGAGCTCGATCCCGCCACAAACGTGGCCCTGCGGGTTGACGGATCCTCGCTCTGCCTTGGCGGGCTGAGCTTCGGCCAGACCCCGGACGTCACCCTGCTCGCCGGCCTGCCGGCAGCGGATGGCGACACGCTGGCCAGCTCGGAGACCACCCGTATCGAGTTCGGCGACCGCCCGGCCTATGTCGGCTTTTCCGGCGACGGTGTCATCCTGCCACGCATCGACGCGGACGGCATCCCGATCGAGACCGTCAATGTCGACGAAGTGTCCATCGAGGTGTTGCGCATCACCGACCGCGCCCTCGCCTTCCGCGAGATCACGCAGGGCTATACGGCCGCCGAAGATGACTGGGGTTATCTCTATGGCGAGGAAAGCCCGTCCGGTGTCGGCCGCGTCATCTGGGAAGGCACGATGGACACGTCCGGCGAGCCCAACGCACCGGTCGTGACCGTCATGCCGCTGGCCGAGACCATCGGCACGCTGGAACCCGGCGCCTATTTCCTGCGCGTGCGCGACAACACGGTCGACGAGACCGAGAACCAGCCGGCCCGGTCCGAGCGCTGGTTCATCATCACCGACTTGGCCCTGACCTCCTATGTCGGCCTCGACGGGCTCGACGTCACGGTCCGCTCGCTGCAGACCGGCCGCGCCGTGGACGATGTCACCATCCAGCTGATCGCCAATTCCAACGAGATACTCGCCAGCGCCACCAGTGACGAGGACGGGCGCGTGCGGTTCGACGATCCGCTGACCAATGGCGAGGGCGCAAACGCTCCGCGCCTGCTGGCAGCCTATGGCCCGCAGGGCGACTTTGCCGTGCTCGATTTCGACCGCTCCCCGGTTGATCTGTCCGAACACAGCATTGGTGGCCGCCGGGCACCGGACGGGGCGGATGCCTTTGTCTATCTCGATCGCGGCATCTACCGGCCGGGCGAGACCGTCCACGCCACCGCCCTGATCCGCGACCGGGAAGCGCGTGCCATGGACAACCGCGCGGGCAGTTTCGTGCTCTATGCGCCGAACGGTATCGAGGCCGAGCGCCTGCGTTTTGACGACGCCGAAATGGCCGGCGCCATCCAGCACGACTTCACCATCTCCACCGCCGCCGCCCGCGGCATCTGGCGCCTGGCGCTCGATCTCGACGGGCTCGGCGTGGTCGGCCGCGCCAGCTTCTCTGTCGAGGACTTCGTGCCGCAACGCATCGAGCTCGAGCTGGATGCCGACGATGAAACGCCGCTGAAGGCCAATGAAAGCCGGGGCATCGAAGCCAATGTCCGCTTCCTCTACGGCGCACCGGGCGCCGGGCTGCCGGTCGAGGGTGAGGTCCGGATCGAGGTCGATCCCTCTCCCTTCGACGCGCTGACCGACTACCGGTTCGGCCTGCACGACCAGTCCTTCCAGCAGATCGCCTATGACCTGCCCGATACCGTCACCGACGGGGCCGGCCGCGCCGTGCTCGGGTTGAATGCGGGCAATCGCGGCGTCGATGCCACCCAGCCGCTGCGCGCGCGCGTCGTGGTGTCGGCGATCGAACCGGGCGGACGCCCGGTGCGCGATGATGTCCGCGTGCCTTACCGCCCGCGCGACATGTATATCGGCCTGCAGCCGGACTTCGAGGGCCGCGCCGAACGGGATTCCTCTTCCACATTCAACGTGATCTCCGTCGATTCCGACGGCAACCCGGTCAATGCCCGCCTGGAATGGCAGCTGACCCGCCGCGATTACCGCTATGACTGGTATCGCGAGAGCGGCGGCCGCTGGCGCTGGCGCCGCACCAGCTTCACCGTCCCGATCGAGAGTGGCGTCATCGACACGGCCGGCGAGCCGGTCGCGGTCAACACGCCGACACTCGACTGGGGCAATTACCGGCTGGAAGTTTCCGGCGCCAATGGCACCGCGTCCAGCTATGGCTTCTGGGTCGGTTGGGGCCGCGTCGCGCAGGATGGCGTTGACGCGCCGGATCGCATCCGCATCGCCACGCCGGAAGAAGCGCCCGCTGTCGGCGACGCCGCGCAGATCAGCCTGCAAGCCCCCTATGCCGGTGAAGCCGAGATCGTGGTCGCCACGGATCGCGTCATCGCCTCCTATTCGATCAGCCTGCCCGAAGGCGGCACCGGATTCACGCTGCCGGTGACCGAGGACTGGGGCACGGGCGCCTATGTCATGGCGACGGTCTATACCCCGCGCGATGCGGTGGAACAGCCGCGCCCGCGCCGCGCTGTCGGGGTCGCCTATATCCCGGTCAGCGCCGAAGCACGCACCATCGACCTGGCCTTCGACATGCCCGAGCTCGTCCGCCCGCGCCAGACCGTGAGTGTCGACCTCGAAGCCAGCCGCAACACGCGCAACGCCTATGTCACCGTCGCGGCGGTGGATGAGGGCATCCTGCTGCTCACCCGCTTTGCCTCGCCCGACCCGGTCGACTGGTATTTCGGC
>CBDUFA010000088.1:0-6100 GCA_965366295.1 uncultured Hyphobacterium sp. | reverse complement strand
CATACCTAAACTAATCGGGTCGCAACTGACGACCGCCAGCGCACCGACTTCATGGTCCGCAATGGCATCGAGCGGCCGGTGGCCGAAGCGCTCCATCCCTTGCTGTTGGAGTATGCCACCTTCGTTTCCGGCCCCGACCGCGCCGATGATGCAGCGTTTGAAGCGCTGGCAAACCGGCTATTGGTGGCGCAGGCGGGTTATGAGGAAGTTTTCTATGATCGCGACTTCTTCGATTTCTTCCGCAATGGCACGGCCTGGCATAGCGCTTTCATGGCATATGACCCGGCCGCTGATCTGGAGCAATTGACGGTGCCGGTCCTGGCCATCTGGGGCTCTGCCGATGATGCCACGCCGCCCGCCGCTCACGCCCCGGCGCTGGCCGGCCGTCTCGCGGCGGCGGGGAATACCGATCACGCCCTCCATGTCCTGCCGGACCAGGATCACTTCTTCCTAGAATTCGAAGGCGAGCGGGTGGATCGGCACCCCTATGGCCAGACCGAAATCGCCCGCGAGCTGATCAATGTCTTGATCGCTTCACTGGACAACCGCTATGGCGCAGCCCCGCGATGCGGCGGCTAGGCTTTTCCGCGTCGGGCCGGGCGAACGCGTCCGGCCCGGATTGCCGGGATGACCGTTCAGACATTGAATTTGAAGTGCAGGACATCGCCGTCCTTCACCACGTATTCCTTGCCTTCCTGGCGCAGCTTGCCGGCCTCGCGGGCCGCGCTTTCTCCGCCCAGCGCGACGAAATCCTCATAGGCGATGGTCTCGGCGCGGATGAAGCCCTTCTCGAAATCGCCATGGATCACCCCGGCGCATTTCGGCGCGGTCCAGCCCTTGTGGAAAGTCCAGGCCCGGGCCTCTTTCGGCCCCGCGGTGAAATAGGTCTGCAGGCCGAGCAGCTCGTAGCCGGTCTGGATCAGCCGGTCGAGCCCGGCCTCTTCCAGCCCGATGGTCTCGAGATATTCGGCGCGCTCCGCGTCGTCCAGCAGCGCCAGCTCGCTCTCGATCTTTGCGGAAATGACGACGGCTTCAGCATCTTCCTGCTTTGCCCGGTCAATGACTCGCTGGGAGTATTCATTCCCGCCCGCGGCGCTGTCCTCGTCGACATTGGCGATGAACAGGACCGGCTTGGAGGTGAGGAGCTGGAGCTTCTTCCACTCCTTCTCGTCTTCCTTGTCGATGGTCGCAAAGCGGGCCGGCTTGCCGTCCTGCAACTGTTCCAGCGCGATATCGACCAGTTTGAGCGCGGCCTTGGCGTCCTTGTCGCCGGTCCTGGCCTTCTTCTCGAGATTGGACCGCCGCTTTTCCAGGCTTTCCATGTCGGCGAGCATCAGCTCGGTCTCGACCGTTTCGAGATCGGCCAGCGGGTCGACCTTGCCGGTCACATGGGTGATGTCGTCATCCTCGAAACAGCGCAGCACATAGGCGATGGCATCGGTCTCGCGGATATTGGCGAGGAATTGATTGCCCAGCCCTTCGCCCTTGGACGCCCCGGCGACCAGGCCGGCAATGTCGACGAAATTCATCCGCGCCGGGATGATGTCCTTCGATCCGGCGATTTCCGCGATCTTGGCCAGGCGCGGTTCCGGCACGGCGACATCGCCGACATTCGGCTCGATCGTGCAGAAGGGATAGTTCGCGGCCTGCGCGGCAGCGGTCTGTGTCAGCGCGTTGAAAAGCGTCGACTTGCCCACATTCGGCAGGCCGACAATGCCGCATTTGAAACCCATTGGTCGTTTCCGTTCGAAATTGCTGGCGCGGAGGTAGACGGGATGAGGCCGCGCATCAAGTCTTGAGCGCGGAAGCTATATCGGTCGCGGCAAAATCCGTGCCCTTGAACAGCAGCGGCTCATCGCGTTCCTTGGCCAACGCATAAGCAAAACAATCCCCGAAATTGAGCTGGGCGGGATGGCCCATGCCCTTGCCGTAAACGCGGAAGGCCCGCCGCGCCAGCTGGGCCTGAGCGACACTGACCGGCACAATTTCGATACCGGCCGCGGTCATGAAATCATCCAGCACATGTGATGCCAGCGGATTGTTCCTGCTGTCGACGCGCAGGCTGGTTTCCAGCCAGTTGGCGGCGGACATGCGGGCAGTGTCAGCTGTTTCGATGATTTCGCGAAACCGCAATGCCTCGGCCTCGGCGAAGAGGATCGCTAGGATCGCCGAGGAATCAATGATCATGCCGGCAAGCCATCATCGCCATAAAGGAAGTCATGATCGGCCGAGCTAATATCATCGAAGGCTTCGCGCGGGAAACGCGCCACGATCTCGCGCAACTTCTGTGCGCGAACCGCTTTTTCGGCCTCGCGCTCACGCCGGGCGATTTCAGCCTCCAGCGCCGCCCGCACGGCATCGGTGATTTTCTGCCCGCTCAACGCGGCCAGCTTTCGCGCCAGCCGGTCGGTTTCCGGATCCTTGATGCTTAATGTCATACGGCAACCTATACACCTCGCATAGCAACCTGTCGACATCAGGAGTCGTTTTGCCCGCGATTTTGCGTATCGCAATGGACCCAGGTAATGAGTGGCATACCAAGTGTGTGGGGAGGCTGCGCGTGCGGCAGATAACCGATTTAGACATCGAATATCTAAACGCCGCCGAGAACGGCCCGCTCGAATTTATTGGTTGGGGACAATGGCATATAAAATTGAATTTCGGCTGGATTTCGATCGAGCTGGCTCAGAAATTCGAGCTCATAAAAGGTAGCGAAACAGTTTTGATCGACTACCCGTTCTTTGGCGATCTTCCGCTTGGCAGGTTGTTCGGTTCAAGAATTGAATCTTTTTGCCTGGAATCGGGCAATCGGCTGGTCGCTGATCTCGATGATGAATCTCAATTGCGAATGCTCCCGGAAGCAGACCGTCAGACAGAACAGTTCGTCATAAGCGTCCAGCATCGCGAACCAGAGGAAGGCGTTGGGTTCGTCATCATCTAAAAGTCCCGCAACTGTCGAACCGTCAAACTCACTTTGTATTAATGTGCTAATACAGCAAATCCTGTGGGCAGGGCACATTGCGGGTTTCATAGTCGAAGTGATCAGGTTGGAGTCGCTGACGGCTGAATAACGACAAATTTGTTCAGGGATGGGCCTAGCCCTCATCCTTCCCCGGCGCAGGGGCCAGGTGTGTCACCCGGGTCTGGAAGGCGTCGAACTCTTCATTGGCCAGCAGGGGCAGGGAGCGGGCAATCGCATCCATCAATTCGCCGGCCCAGCCCTGGTCGGCCTTGGGAATGTCGGACAGCACATAATGCGTCACCAGCCGCTTGTCGCCGGGATGCCCGATGCCGATCCGGCCGCGGCGGAAATCACCCTGGACGTGTGACATGATGGAGCGCAGCCCGTTATTCCCGGCATGACCGCCACCGGTCTTCAGGCGGAACTTGCCCGGGGCAAGGTCCAGCTCGTCATGGAAGACGACGATGCGTTCGGCGGGAATGTCGTAATAGCGCGCCGCTTCGCCCACGGCGCGGCCGCTCTCATTGTAATAGGTGCCGGGTTTCAGAAGCAGCACCTTTTTCGGGCCGCCGGCGGTCTCGACAATGCCGTCACAGGCGGCGCCGTGGAATTTTGCCTTCCACGGCCCCAGCTGCCAGTGCCTGGCCATCACGTCGAGCGTGAGAAAACCGATATTGTGCCGGTTGAGCGCGTATTTCGAGTCCGGGTTACCCAGACCAGCGATCAGCAACATGGTGACCCCCCGCTTTCCGGGGCGGCGAAAGCCCTAGTCTTCGGACTCTTCGCCTTCGGCTTCACCTTCGCCCTCGGCTTCGGTGGCTTCGCCGTCTTCGCCCTCGGCCTCTTCATCCTCGGCTTCGTCCTCGTCCTCGACCGCGGCGCGGGCGCCGGCAATCGTGGCGATCGTGAAGTCACGGTCGGAGATGGTCGGGGTGACGTTTTCCGGCAGGGTCACATCGGAGATGTGCACCGAATCGCCGATCTCCAGCGCGGAGATGTCGATCTCGATATAGGCCGGGATGGCGCCGGCCGGGCAGGACAGCTCGACCGAGTGACGCACCAGGTTCAGCGCACCGCCGCGCTTCAGGCCCGGCGACTTTTCTTCGCCGACCACATGCACGGAGACTTCAACGTCGATGACGGAGTCCTCGTCGACGCGGAACAGGTCGACATGGAGCGGGAAATCGGTGACCGGGTCAAACTGCACGTCCTTCGGGATCACGGTCTGCTTCTCGCCCTTGTGGTCGAGCGTGACCATGTTGGACAGGAATTTGCCGGAGTTGATCGCCTTGCGAAGCACATTCTCGCGCACCGCGATGGAAACCGGGCCCAGCTTGCCGCCATACAGCGTGCCGGGCACGAAGCCCTCGCGACGGGCAGCGCGGGCCGCACCGGTGCCGGTGTTTTCGCGAACGTCGACGGGAAGAACGATGTCACTCATCGGTCTGATCCTTGAAACAAGAAAGGCCGCGACAGGCGGCCAATCGGGCACTTGGCCCAAGCCATTTGAATTCGAGCCGCGGCGTATAGCCGATCACTTGGCCGGGCGCAACCGCCTGCAAGCGGGATTCGCACCCGCAAAAGCGGCTAGTCGAACAGCTTCGACACCGACTCCTCATTGGCGATCCGGCGGATCGCCTCGCCCAGCAGCGGGGCAATAGAGATCTTGCGGATATTCGTGCCCTTGATGGCGGCATCGTCGAGCGCGATCGAATCGGTCATCACCAGCTCGGAGAGCTCGGATTTGGCGATCCGCTCCACCGCCTTGCCGGACAGCACGCCGTGCGTGACATAGGCCGCCACGCTGGTCGCGCCGTGTTCCTTCAGCTTGGCGGCGGCATTGCACAGCGTGCCGCCACTGTCGCAGATATCGTCGAAGATGATGCAATCGCGGCCCGACACGTCGCCGATTATGTTCATCACTTCCGACTGGCCCGGCTTCGGCCGGCGCTTGTCGACGATGGCGATGTCCGCGCCCAGCCGGCTGGCCAGCGCGCGGGCGCGCACCACGCCGCCGACATCGGGCGACACGATCATCAGCTCGGACGTGTTGTAATTGCGGATCAGATCGTCCTCGAACACCGGCGTGACGAAGAGATTGTCGGTCGGGATGTCGAAAAAGCCCTGGATCTGGCCGGCATGGAGGTCGAGCGTCAGAACGCGGTCCGCCCCGGCCTCGGAGATCAGATTGGCGACCAGCTTGGCGGTGATCGGCGTGCGGCCGCCGGTCTTCCGGTCCTGCCGGGCATAGCCGAAATAGGGGATGACCGCCGTGATCCGCTTCGCGCTGGCCCGCTTGAGCGCGTCGATGCAGATCAGCAGCTCCATCAGGTAGTCATTGGCCGGCTTCGAGGTCGACTGGATCAGGAAAATGTCCTCGCCGCGGATATTCTCCGCGATGCGCACGAAGATCTCGCCATCGGCGAAACGCTCGATATCGCACTCGGTGAGCGGCGCATCGATGTGATTGCCGATCGCCCGGGCCAGTTCCGGATTGGAAGTGCCTGAAACCAGTTTCAGAGGGGTCCGTCCCGCCATCGGTCCGCCTTATGTCTGCCGCGCCTGCGCGTGGCCATAGCAAACGGGGGACGATTCTTGAACCGCTAAATCATCCGTGGGCGGCAAAACCGGGGGGATTCGGCAGGCCGGGTGTGGATAAGGTCACAACCTTGAACAATTCGCCCATCTGGTCCGGCTCGGTCAGCCGCATCACCTGGCGGGCAATCTTCGTCTTCTGCTCGGGGGCCGACCGGATCAGCGCGGCGGCCCGCATCTCCAGGCCTAGCCGCTTCAGCCAGTCGCCCTGGGTCACAATCTCCGAGGCATCCAGCCCGGCGGCGCGCGCGGTGAGGGCGAGCTGTTCGAAATCCACCCGCGCGGTGAGGTCGGCCTGTCCCGGCGCGTCCAGCGGGTCGGCCTTTTCATGGTTGCGGATCGCCTGGAAAGTGTCGCCGGCTTCGCTCTGCGCCGGGCCGTAATCAATGAACAGGGCGCGGCCGGGATGGGCGGCAAAGCGTTGCGCCAGCGCATCGACGGCCTGCAGGTCGCCGGGCCGGATCTCCACTAGCGTGCCCTCCGGGACATCGCGCAGGCGGGCCGGCACGAGGTCGGCTTCCGCGCCCAGCGGCGGTCCCATCA
>CBDUFA010000087.1:0-6130 GCA_965366295.1 uncultured Hyphobacterium sp. | reverse complement strand
AATTCGTGACGCGTGTATTCCGCCCGGAAGCCGTTGCGCCCGTCGAAGAAGGCTTCGGCACCCACGCCATAGGCAATACCGCTGGCATCGTCCGCAAAGGACACGCCCGGCACCGAGGCTTCGACCTCAGCCGAGGTATAGCCGAGACGGCCGAACAGATTGACATTGTCAGTGACCGGCGCGCGCGCCACGCCGAACAGGCTGGCCGCCCAGTTCAGCTCGAGATCGACCGGCGTGGCCAGCACGACGACCGTGTCGCTGTCGACGCCGATATCCAGCTGGCCTTCAAAGCCGAAATGACGGCTGAATTCATAGCCGCCGCGGAAGGTCGCCGCGCCGACGCTGACGCCGGTGCCGGAATCGGTGACATCAAAGGCCGTATAACCTGCGCTCCAGGACACATCGCCCTCACCGGCGAAGGAAGCCGAAGCCGCAACAACGGCCAGAGCGGTAGCGGAAACAAGTGTGCGCAACATGAGTACTCTCCCTGCAGGAACCTGATCATTCTTGATTTCGCAATCGACCATCGATTGCCGCGTTGATACGCGTTTCTTGTGGGTATTTTCCACAACTTGCCCCGATCAACAATAGCAGATTCCAATTCTGCCGCCGGATGGTGGCTGAATAATCACGCCTTTTCTTCCCCGTTGTCATGTCCGTCGGGGCGCGACGATGCGCCACTGGACGAAGCCCGCGCAGGCCGGTAAGTCAGCCACAACATCAATTGGTTGATTGGCCGCCGTCTGCGTGCCAAACACCGCGCACCGATCTGAACTTTCTGGGGACCAGTATGGGCGATCTCTTCTGGAACAAGGTAGCAGCAGTCGTTATCGGCCTGGTGCTGACCGTCATGGTAATCGGCGTTGTTAGCGAAATGGTCTTTTCCGAAGGCGGCGGACATGGTGAAGACCATGCGGCCCTGGCCTATCCGATTGATCTGGAAGCCGTAATGGGCGGAGAAGCCTCATCCGCTCCGGCCGAAGAAGAAGCCATTGATCTCGGCACGCTGCTGGCCAATGCGAACGCATCCGCCGGCGAGCGCACCTTCCGCCGCTGCGCCGCCTGCCACAATGCAGCGCCGGGTGCCGCCAACCTGCAAGGCCCGAATCTCTGGGACGTGGTCGGCCGCCCGGTCGCCTCGCATGAAGGCTTCGGGTATTCCGGTGCCATGACCGATCACGGCGGCGACTGGACCTATGAGGAACTCGACCACTTCATCGCCAATCCGCGCGGCTACATCTCCGGTACGGCCATGTCCTTTGCCGGGATCCGTAACGAGGAAGACCGCGCCGACCTGCTGGCCTATCTCCAGACCCTGTCCGACAACCCGGTGCCGTTCCCGGCCCCGGCCGCACCGGCCGAAGAGGAAAGCGCTTCCGGCGGTGAAATGGATGCTGCCGGCGGTGAGATGACCGAAGCCGCTCAGGACGCTGCCGACCAGATGGAAGCCGTCCAGGAAGCCGGTGAAGGCGTCATCGAAGACCAGGAAGGCGAAGGCGCCATGCCGCAGGACGGCATGGACGAAGAAGGCGGCAACTAGCCCCCGATTCGCACCACAGAAGTCACAGGCGAGCCGTTGCCCACGGCTCGCCTTTCTGTTTCTGCCGCCGGTTCGATCACCGTCTCCATGAAGGTCGCATTGGCGTGAATGATACGCTCGGCATCGACCATGATGCCGATATGACCGGCCCAGAAAACGATATCGCCGCGCTGGCGCGGGGCGCCGGCGGGCAGGACCTGCCAGCGCTCGGCCATCTCGGTTTCCTGCATGTCGGTATCGCGCAGCACCTGGATCCCGGCCGCTTCCAGCGCCGTCTGCACCAGGCCCGAACAGTCCAGGCCCAGGCTTTCCTTCCCGCCCCAAAGATAGGGCGCGCCGGTGAAACGCTCGGCCACCGCCACGAAATCCGGTTCGGCATGGGATAGCGGCACGACATGCCCCTCGAACACCCAGCCGCGTCCCGTATCGATGAACCGGCCGCGCTTTTCGCCCGCCGCGATCTTGGCATTCATCGAGACCAGCGCATGTGGCGCCGATTTCAGATCCGGTTCTGAAAACAGATAGGTGCGCAGCGCACGGACCCGGTGCGTGGCGGCCTGCACCGGGGCGGACAGCGCCGCCGCATCGATCCAGCCGACATAACCGTCATGGCGCGAAAATCCCCATGCCCAGCCATCGCGCTCTTCGAGCACGGCGAACACTTCGCCGAACAGCGCCTGGGTATCCATCGGTCCATCGTCGCGCGGCTCCCGGCGGATCGCGGTCACGCCCGCCGTCACCTGCATGTCGGTGGGCTCGACAAAGCGCGACGCCTCGACCTGTCCTTCAAGATGGGCGGCGGCAAGATCCGGGCGGGCCGGCAGCAGGCGGGGATGGGTCATGTCATTTCCCGTAGAGCGATTTCAGGGCTTCCCAGGCCGCGCGCGAGCCAAGCATTTCGCCGCCCATCGGCCGGCCGGGCCGGTCCTTCGGGTTCCAGGCGAAAATGTCGAAATGGCACCAGCGCGTGCCGCCGGTAAAGCGGCGCAGGAAGAGCGCAGCCGTGATCGAGCCGGCAAACGGTCCATCGCCGGTATTCTTGAGATCGGAAATCGTGCCGTCGAGCTGGCTGTCATAGCCATCCCAGAGCGGCATGCGCCAGACCGGGTCGGCGGCTTTCGCCGCACCCTGCCCCAGCAGGTCCGCCAGCGTCTCGTCATCGGTGTAGAACGGGGCCAGGTCCGGACCCAGCGCGACGCGGGCCGCTCCGGTCAGTGTCGCGAAATCCAGGATCAGCTCGGCCTCGTCCTCCACCGCCTTGGCGAGCGCATCCCCCAGCACAAGCCGGCCTTCCGCATCGGTATTGTCGATCTCGACCGTCAGGCCGAGCCGCGAGGTGAGCACATCGCCGGGGCGGAAGGCATTGCCGCTGATCGCGTTCTCCGCGGCCGCGACCAGCAGGTGCAGCCGCACCGGCAGTTTCGCGTCCATGATCAGCCGCGCCAGTGCCATTGCATTGGCCGCGCCCCCCATATCCTTCTTCATCAGCCGCATTCCGGCGGCCGGCTTGATGTCCAGACCGCCTGAATCAAACGTGATGCCCTTGCCCACGATCGCAAGGCGCGGGTGTTTCGGATCGCCCCATTCCAGCTCGATCAGGCGCGGCGGGCACTCTGCGGCGCGGCCGACAGCGTGCAACATGCCATAGCGTTCCTTCACCAGCTCATCGCCGGTCGTCGCTTTCACCTCGGCGCCAAACTCCTGGGCGAGGCCTTCCGCCGCCACCTGGAGCGCAGCCGGGTCCATGTCGCCGGCTGGCGTGTTGACCAGGTCGCGCGCCAGCCAGATCGATTTCACGACGCGCTCGGCATCGGCGGCATCGGCACCGTCGATCGCGGCAAGCCGGGCCGGCTTGCGCGCGGCTTTCTTGTAGCGTGTGAACTGATAGGCACCGGCGCCGAAAGCGATCATCGCCAGGGTCGGATCGATCTCGCCGAGATCGCCTTCCACGGCCCACTCCCCTTCCGGCAGGGTCTTGGCGGCATCGCCAAAGGCGAAGGCATCGCTGGCATTGCCCAGCCCGATCAGCGCGTCGGCGCCGGCCCCCTCCGGCAGCAGCAGGATCTGGCCGGCTTCACCGCCGAACGCGTTGGCCCGGGCAATGGCCTTGCCCAGATCGGTCAGCATGTCGGGTAAATTCGAGGCGAGACTGGCCTTCACGGCGAGCAGGCGGCGGGTGGAAGCGGACGGGGTGGCAAAGATATCGGTCACGGGCAAATGCTCCGGAAAATCGCTGGGTCGAGACAAACCGCCGGAACAGATTAACGCAATCTTGACCGGCGCAGCGAAGATTAGAGGTCTGATTCTGACGGTAAAGGACTTCGCCCATGCGGACCTTGTCGAAACTCGCCCTGCTCGTCTCCGCCACGGCCCTCACCGCGTGCGCGACCGCGCGCACGGAACAGGAACAGGCGCTGGCCGAGGATCTCACCCAGCGCGCCTCCATCGTGCCGTCCAGCCAGGCCGAGCGCGAAGCCATTCGCAGCCAGGACCTGCTGTCCCAGGCCGCCTTCTGGGCCGAAGCGCATGAGCTCAACCCGGCCGACCGCGAGGCCGCCGTGGAATTGTCGCGCGTGCTGCGCCAGCTGGGGCAGACCCAGCGCGCGGCCACCGTGGCGCGCCAGGCAATGGCGCTTTACCCGGCCGATATCGACCTGCAACTGGCCTATGGCACCGCACTGACCGAATCCGGACGCGGCACCGCCGCGATCGAATCCCTGTCACGCGTGGCCGCCGCGCGCCCTTCCGACTGGCGGGTGATGAATATTCTCGGCGTGGCCTATGAACAGGCCGGCCTGCGCGACCAATCGCGCGAGAAATATCGCGAGGCCATGGCGCTGGCGCCGGGCGAACCGTCCGTCCTGTCAAACCTGGCCCTGTCCTATGCCTTCGAGGGTGAAGCCGAGCGCGCCGAACAGTTGTTACGCGAAGCGATGGCGCGCCCGAATGCCGGTGCCACGGTGCGCCAGAACCTCGCACTGGTAATCGCGCTGCAGGGCCGCTTCGACGAGGCCGAAGCCATGGCGCGGGTCGATGTCAGCCCGCAAACGGCAGAGGCGAACATGGCCTATGTCCGCGCCATGCTGACCACGGGGCGGCGCTGGGATGCGATCCGCGATGATAGCGGCGCGCCCTGATCCTGGAATCTAGACCTCGACGGATCCCATGCCCGACGGGAA
This sequence comes from uncultured Hyphobacterium sp., assembly GCA_965366295.1. Taxonomy (GTDB): domain Bacteria; phylum Pseudomonadota; class Alphaproteobacteria; order Caulobacterales; family Maricaulaceae; genus Hyphobacterium. Next base: position 1,411 of record CBDUFA010000087.1, on the reverse strand, counting down.
GGGCGGCGGCGGAATATCGTCCGGCTTTTCCTCTACCCGTTTGAGGGGAAACAACGCTTTCAGCCCGGGATCAACCAGCGTGGTGTCGAAACGGAAATTCTCCGCCTGGTCCCGCAGCGCCGCCGGCGGGCGTCCATCCTTGGTATTCTCGATCGTCCGGTAAAGCGCAAACAGGCGCAGATAGCCCTTGTCATCCTTTGACAGGCTGGTGTCGTCGAGCCGTTCGAAAACCTTGATCAGCGCATTGATACCGGACTTGCGCTTGCCCGCGGCGAGATCGGTCAGCGCCGCCACGAGGGACACTTTCCAGCCGGTTTCCGCGAAGTCCAGGCGCCGGGGCACCGCGCTCAGCTCGTCGCGCGCACGCACGATGTCGCCCTTGCCCAGGGCGGACAGTGCGGCTTCGCTGGCGCGGCTGGCGATCACGTGTGATTCCGCCCGCTGAACGCTTTTCCTCAGACCAAGCATGGAGCGTTTGTAACCATCCCGGGCGCATCTGGCGAGTGGGAACGCCAGACAGGCGAGTGTCTACATCGACTGGTAGCGCATGATGGCCGGGCCGAGAATCACGACGAAGAGGACCGGCAGGAAGAAGACAATCATCGGCACGGTCAGCTTGGCGGGCAGCGCCGCGGCCTTCTTTTCGGCGTTGGCGAGCCGCATGTCGCGGTTCTCCTTGGCCATGACCCGCAAGGCCTGCCCCAGCGGCGTACCATAGCGCTCCGCCTGGATCAGCGCGGTGGCCACGGCCTTCACCCCGGGGTGATTGGTCCGCTTGGCAAGGTTTTCATACGCTGATCGGCGATCCTGCAAATAGGACAATTCAGCCGTGGTCAGCGACAATTCCTCGGCCAGCTCGATCGACTGGGAACCGACCTCGCCCGAGACCTTCTGGAAAGCCGCTTCGATCGACATGCCGGCCTCGACGCAGATCAGCAGCAGGTCGAGCGCGTCGGGAAAGGCGGTCATGATGGATTGCTGGCGCTTGGCCGCCGCATTGGTCAGATAAAGGTTCGGCGCGTAATAGCCGAGCATCCCGATCCCGGCGGCGGCGCACCAGCGGGTGATGGTCGGCAAGCCGAAATCATTGACGAAGAATATGTAGAAGGCGGCGCCGCCGAACAGCAGGATCGGGGCTGCCAGCCGGAAGAAATAGAAGGTCATCACCGGGCCGTTGCCGCGGAAACCGGCCTGCTGCAGCTTGTCCTTCAGGTCCGGGTCCTCGAAAGCCTTCTGCAAGTTGAGGCTTTCCACCACGGTCTTCGCAACACCCTTGGTTTCCTTGCCGCGCAGCTTTGACTGGTGGGCTTCCTCCAGCGCTTCCCGGGATTTGCGCCGCAGCTCTTCCTTGCGGTTCTGGACACCCTTGATCCGCTTATCCAGCTTGTTCTGGCCCATCATCGGGCCGGTG
>CBDUFA010000086.1:0-6131 GCA_965366295.1 uncultured Hyphobacterium sp. | reverse complement strand
CTGCGGCCGCAGCCGGTTTACCCCGCTTGACGCGGCTCGCCCTTATGGCATCACCGCCCCACTTAACTCGTAACGGGAATGGAGGCGAAGCGGCATCCCGCCGCATGTCCCCAGACCCACGTCCAGCGCGGCTTAAAATGCGGCTCGTATTTTTTCAACCAGATATTCCGCAAAATCTCGGCGCCTCGATCCGTCTGGCGGCCTGTTTTGGTGCGGGGATTGATGTCATCGAGCCCTGTGCCTTTCCACTCAATGACAGGGCGATGCGCCGGGCAGCACTGGATTACGGCCCCCTCGCCGATTTCCGGCGGCATGATTCGTATGACAAATGGCGGGCGGAGCGGGCGCCGGGTCGCATGGTGCTGTTCACCACGCGCGGTGCTGAAAAACTGTGGAATTTCACCTTCCAGCCCCGCGACCAGCTGGTTTTCGGCCGCGAGAGCGCCGGCGTGCCCGACGCTGTGCATGACGATGCCGATGCGCGGGTGATCATCCCGATCCGCCCGGAGGCCCGCTCGCTGAATGTCTCGATGAGCGCGGGGATCGCGCTCGCCGAAGCCATGCGTCAGCTGGGCTAGCCCCCCGAGCCGAACATCATTCGGATGATGGCGGCGCTGTCGGCATGCGACCCATAGGCGTCGAACGTACGCAGCATCACGTCGCAGGCCTCGGTATACTCTTCATCATTGCCGGGCCGCGCGCCCATCAGATAGCGCATGTCCGCCGGGTTGCCCTGCCCGTTCAGGTCGGAATTGGCCTCCTGCATGGCGGCCTGGGCGGTAACGAAATCGACCGGGTAGGTTTCGTCTCCGGCCTGCCGGATGAGATCCGCCATGGTCTCCTGCAGCACATCGGCACCGGGCGCCGTTTCCAGCTCCAGCGCGATATTCGGATCGATGTTCTGCGGGGCTATGCCGGAATAGTAGAATGAGTAGCAAAGCTGCGGATTGTCGTCCCGGCTGAGCCGGCCGATATCAACGGTGGCGTCGAAGAAACGGCGCAGCATGGTGTCGCTGGAATACGGGCCCATGCGGGTGACGGCGTTCATGCCCAGCTCTTCGCCGATGGCCATCGTTTCCTGCATCAAGGCGGCCTGGCCGCCACGGTCATAGGCCGCCTGCGCCCGGTCGAGCGCCGGCGCGAGATCTTCGGGGAAGCGCTCGAAATAGGCATCCATCAGCGGCACTGTGCGCAATTCGGCTTCCAGTTCCGCGCGGATGTCGTTGGACATGAAGTCCTGCAGCGCGGGCTCCAGAACCGGCGCCAGATAACGCGGCCCGAATTGCGCGCCGAGCACCATGCCGGCAATCGTGACGACGACGCCGATAATGGTGCCCATGCCGCCGAAGGCCCGGCCAACGAGAACACCTATCAAGGCGCCGCCCGCCCCGCCCAGCGCGCCGCATATGGCAGCGACCAGAATGCCCGATGATTCCATTTCACTCTCCTTATTCCTGCCGCGGAGGTTGACCTATTGGGCTGCTGTCACCGCAATGCTCGCCCGCATCAACGCAGCTGAATCCTCATGTTCGGCCCAGGCGGTCAACCAGGCGGTCATAAGATCGCATGCTTCCTGGAACTCGCCTTCATTCGCGGGCTGGCCTCCGCCCATATAAAAGGCCATGCGCGATCGTAGATTCCCCGGCAGGTTGTTCATGATATCAGTCGCGGATGCCTGCGCCAATTCCATGTCCGGCTGCCGCGGCTCGTCATAATCGGAATCCATGAGCGCAATCATTGCATCTTCGAATTCGCTATATCCGGGGGCCGTCACCATTTGCAATCGTGGAATACGACGGACGGTTCCGCCGCTCGCGTACGGGAATAATGCGCGATAACAGAATTCCGGATTTTCCTGATTCCTTTGCGCGAACGTGGCCATCGCTGCCGAGAAATTCGCTAGCTTCTCGTCGGATGCCAGAGGAACAAATCGAGGCAAAAGGCTTTCCACCAACTCCTCCCCCATTTCCTCGGCTTCGCGGCGCATTCCCAATTCGTCTCTGCGTTCAAAGGCATTTTGCAGGCGATCCAGAATCGCTTCCCGGTCGCCCGGGTGAAGATCGAAAAATGCCGCAAGCATGCGGTCCCGACGCAATAACTGCTCGGCTTCATCGCGAATATCCGTTCCGAAAATGACATCGCGGGCCATATCGACATAGGGCTCGGCGTCATCCGCCAGGAAATATGCACCTACCGCGCCGCCTCCGAGCGCAAAGACGAGGCCGATGACCTTGCCGGCGCTTCCGAATGCCTGCCCGGCTATGAGCCCGATGATCAACCCGGCCGTCCCGCACAGCAGAGCGGTCGCGACAAGCGACACCAATGAGATCGAGTCCATTTCACTCTCCCCCGCAATCAAGACGTGCACTGTGGTCGGTTTCCCCGTGCGGCGCAACGCCGCGTGACGCCGCGTCCCATTCCGCCACGCTGAAAGCGGGGTTTTATTTGTTGCCGGTTTCGGCCACGAAAGGACCGGGAAGATGCCGGATGGATGGGAGACGCTGTTCATGACACTCGACGAGCAAAAAGCGGCGGCGCGTGGCTGGTTCGAAGCGCTGCGCGACGAGATCTGCGCCGAGTTCGAACGGCTGGAAGACGCGGCTCCGGCCGATCTTTATCCCGGCGAACCCGGCCGCTTCGTGCGCGACACCTGGACCCGGGGCGACGGGTCGTCCGACCAGGGCGGCGGCGTGGCGTCGATGATGCATGGCCGCCTGTTCGAGAAGGTCGGTGTGCATTGCTCCACCGTGTTCGGCGAATTCTCGGAGAGTTTTGCCAAGGAAATTCCCGGCGCAGCGGAAGACCCGCGTTTCTGGGCTTCGGGGATTTCTCTGATTGCCCACATGCGCAATCCGCATATCCCCGCCGTACACATGAATACGCGCTTCATCGCCACGACGCTCGGCTGGTTTGGCGGCGGCATGGACCTTAACCCGACGCAGGACTATCAGCGCGACAAGAGCTTCGAGGATGCAATGGAGTTCCACGCCGCGGCCAAGGCGGCCTGCGACGCGCATGGCGCGGACTTTTATGCGCGCTTCGACAAATGGTGCGACGAGTATTTCTGGCTACCGCACCGCAACGAGCCGCGCGGTGTTGGCGGCATTTTCTATGACCGGCACGATACCGGCGATTGGGCTGCGGACTTTGCCTTTACCCAAGATGTCGGCCGCGCCTTCCTCTCGGCCTATCCGAAAATCGTGCGCAAGCGCATGAACACGCCGTGGAGCGACGCCGACCGCGAGGAGCAACTGGTGCGGCGCGGACGCTATGCCGAGTTCAACCTGCTCTATGACCGGGGCACAAAGTTCGGCCTGCAGACGGGCGGCAATGTGACCTCCATCCTGTCGTCCATGCCGCCTGAAGCGAAGTGGCCATAGACGCGGCGTCTTCAGACATCCTCAATCCCTGCCGTCCTAGAGTGAACCCGGTGAATTTCGGGGCAGGAAAACCAACATGTCATATGCAATGGCGGAACAACCCTCCGGGCTGAAACGGCTGGCGGTCAGCCTCGTTGCGGCCGGCTATGCCAATTGTGCCTGCCTGCTGACCGCAACGGTGATGGACGGGCTGCAGTTTGGCGAGACGGGCGGCACGCCCGATGCGGCCGGCCTGGTCACATTCATCCTGTCTTACGTGTTCTTTGCCGGACCGATCGTGACCTTCTTCGTGGCGCCGATCGGCATCGCCATCTGGTGGGGCTTGCAGCGGGCCAACCTACTGAAAGTCTGGGTCGCCGTACCGGTCGGGCTGGCCATCGGCTATCTGATCGGCGGGCTGATCCCGCTTCTGCCGGACCTTCTGCTGGTTGCCCGGATCTCGACCCCGCTGGTCCAGATCGCCTCGGCGATCGGTGGCGGCCTGTCGGGCCTCGTGATCTGGCTCGGAGCGCGGCCCAGCGCGCTCGACTAGCGCCGGACACAGCCCGCCTTGCATCCATATCCCGATTGCAAGCATCACAGTACTGCAGGCGCTTTTTGCCGGCACTGAGCGGGACCTGGATGCAGCACATCTCAGCCTTTCAACCGGTCGAGCGGATCGACGCCATGATCCGCAGCCGGAGCTATGCGCCGCACCGGCACGACACCTATGTCTTCGCGCTGACCCTGTCGGGTGCGCAGTGTTTCGACTATCGCGGTGAAGCCATGGTCTCGGTGCCCGGGCAGCTGGTCATTCTCCACCCCGATGAAAAACATGATGGCCGCGCCGGCACGGAAACCGGTTTCCGCTATCGCGGCATCTCGATCGACCCGGCCCTGCTGCAACCGGCGCTCGGAAACACTCCCCTGCCCTTCATCGACCGCGCGGTCACATCCGATGATGCTCTTGTGTCGATTATTGCCGCTCTGCTGGACGATATCGATGCCCCGCTGGACGCGGATGCGTTCGAGGCCGCGCTCGTACCGCTGGCCGATGCGCTCTGTGCGGCGGCGGGAACGCCGCGCAGCCCCGCCATCGCCGATGCCGAAGCCGCCTGCCGGGCGCGGGACCTGATCCTCGAAACGCCGGACCGGGTGATCGGGCTGGCCGAGCTGGAAAGCACGACCGGCCAGAATCGCTGGCAGCTTTCGCGCGATTTTGCCGCCCTGTTCGGTACCAGCCCCTACCGGTTTGGCCAGTTGCGCCGCCTCGATCGCGCCCGGGCGCGGTTGCGGCGCGGCGGGGCGCTGGCGGATGCCGCCTATGCCGAGGGCTTTGCCGATCAGAGTCATTTCACGCGGCAGTTCAAGAGCGCCTATGGCGTCACGCCGCGGCAATGGCAGGCGCTGGCCGCCTGAGGCCGCACGATCGTTCAATATGGCCGGCGGTGAGCGGGGTAATCCGGGTTATCAATCCTAGCCGGAGATAACCATGACAGAACAATCCTCCCCCCGGTCGCGCCTCGCCATCCTGTTCGAGCTGGGCATTGTGCTGACCGTGCTGATCGGCAGCAAGCTGGTCTTCGACCAGATCGCCTGGCGGTTCGCCGGGCCGCTCTCCCTTTTGTGCACACTGATCACGATCTTCGTTTTCGCGCGCGGCGCCCAGGAAAGCATCGCTGATTTCGGACTGATCCGCCTTCGCAAATGGTGGTCGTTCCCGCTGGTCCTGCCGCAAGCGGCGCTGGCCACCGTGGCCATTATAGGCTGCGGCGCGGGCATGGCCTTTCTCGGCGGCGCGCTGGGATTCTGGCCGATCGAGGAGGTTCCGTCCGGCGTTGAAGACCGCTGGGGCAACATTGTCGGCAATTTGCCGGTCTATCTGGGCTGGCTGGCGATTGTCTGGACGTCGGCCGCGTTCGGCGAGGAAATCTTCTTCCGCGGATACCTGATCCGCCGGTTCGAGGCGCTTCTGCCCGGCATGCGGCTCGCCGCGCCGCTCGCCGTCCTGGTCGCGGCGACCGGTTTCGGCATTGCCCATATGTACTACCAGGGCGTTCGCGGCCTGGTCGTCACCGGGATTATCGGCCTCGCCCTGGGCACGCTCTATCTGCTCTACAAGCGCAATCTGTGGCCCCTCGTCATCGCCCATGGCGCCGTCGATACGCTGGCCTTCACCGCCATGTATCTCGACCTCGACATCTAGCGCTCAGACCTGTGACAACAGCCGGTCCTTTGTCAGGCGGAACCGGCTGTCCACCCAGGCATCTTCCAGCCGCCGCAGGGTCTCGCCCATTTCCGGGCCGGGCGGGATGCCTGCCGCGCGCAGATCATCCCCCGAGACCGGAAAGACCGGCCGTGCGAAAGACAGGGCATGCGCGATGGCCCCGCCCCAGCCCTCGGGCGGCTCGTCTTGCCGTGAAAAGAGCAGGAAGAGCTGGTCAGCGATGGCGGTGTTGCCATGGCGATAGACCAGCATCTCCAGCGCCGCGCGCGTCGGCCAACTGTCCGCCAGCACGGCCGACAAGTCCGCGTCCGCCATCTGGCGCACGCGCCCGGCCTCTTCGTTGGACATTTTCATGGGCCGGATGAGGCGCGGCGCGTTATCGCCCTGCCAGGCGGACAGTCGCACCAGCGGATCGCCGCACCCCAGCGCGACAAGCCGGGCCAGGCGCAGCAGGTCGCCGTCGTCACCAAACAATGCCCGGGTCACGCCGGTTTTTGCCATCCACTCCATGGCAGCGACGGGATCGGGCGCGGCCAGAAGCTTCC
>CBDUFA010000085.1:0-6132 GCA_965366295.1 uncultured Hyphobacterium sp. | reverse complement strand
GACGCGACCGAGCGCTGGGATGATAATGCGCTATACAACATTGCCGAGGAACTCCGCTCCTCGCTGATGAATGTCGAGGATGTCGGCCTGACTTATATCGTGGGTGGCCGCGCCGACCAGATCCGGATCGAGCCGGACCCGGAACGCCTGTCGCAGTATGGCGTGACGCTTCAGCAACTTGCCGGGCGCTTGGCGGAAGCCAATCGCACCTTCCCCGCGGGCGACGTTACAGCGATGGATCAGACCCGCACGGTTGCCGCCGGTCAGACCTTGCAGGGCGGACCGGATATCGGCCTGCTCCTGCTCACCACGCGCGATGGCCGCCCGGTCTATGTCCGCGATGTCGCGGATGTCATCGTCGGCGCCGAACCGCCGGATTCCCGGGCCTGGAACCTGACCCGCGCGGACCATCACGACGAATGGACCCGCACGCCGGCTGTCACGCTCGCCGTCGCCAAGCGCGAAGGCGCCAACGCCGTTGTCGTGTCAGAACATATTCTCGAGCGGCTGGAATTGCTTCGAGGCGATCTGATCCCGGAAGGCATCAATGTCTCGATCACGCGGAATTATGGTGAGACGGCCAACGAAAAAGCCAATGAGCTGCTCTTCCACCTCGGGCTGGCGACGATCTCCATCGTCCTGCTCGTGACCTTTGTCATTGGCTGGCGCGAGGGCCTTGTCGTGCTGGTGGTTATTCCCACCACCATTCTGCTCACGCTTTTTGCTTCCAACCTGATGGGTTTCACCATCAACCGCGTCTCGCTGTTTGCCCTGATCTTCTCGATCGGGATCCTGGTGGATGACGCCATCGTGGTGATCGAGAACATCGCCCGGCACTGGGCCATGGACAAAGGCAAGACGCGCATCCAGTCGGCTATCGAGGCGGTCGCCGAAGTCGGCAATCCGACCATCGTGGCCACGCTGACCGTGGTCGCCGCCCTGCTTCCCATGCTGTTCGTATCCGGCCTGATGGGCCCTTACATGGCACCGATCCCGATCAATGCCTCGGCCGCGATGATCTTCTCCTTCTTCGTGGCGGTTGTGCTGACGCCCTGGCTGATGAAAGTCATCGCCGGTCGCCGCAAGCACGCAAGTGGCCATGGTGAACACGAATCCGAGGGCATTCTTGGCCGCTGGTATCGCCGCGTGGCGACGCCAGTGATCAAGAACCGGAAACGCGCCTGGACCCTTCTGATCGTGGTCGGCGTGCTGACCGCGCTGTCGATGACGCTGTTTTTCACGCGTACTGTCACGGTGAAGCTGCTGCCGTTCGACAACAAGTCGGAATTCCAGGTCGTGGTTGACCTGCCGGAAGGCGCCACGCTCGAGCGCACCGAGCGCGTGCTGATGGAAGCCGCCGACCGCCTGTCGGCCCTGCCGGAAGCGACATCGATCCAGCTCTATGCCGGTACCGCCGCGCCGTTCAACTTCAATGGCCTTGTCCGGCACTATTACCTGCGGGAGCGCCCGGAACTCGGCGACCTGCAGGTCAATCTGGAGCCGAAGCATCACCGCAGCCGCTCATCGCATGAAATCGCGCTGGAAGCCCGCGAATTGCTGGCCGATCTCGATTTACCCGAAGGCACGGTCGTGCGGGTCGCCGAGATCCCGCCCGGCCCGCCTGTTCTGGCCACATTGCTGGCGGAAATCTACGGACCGGATGCGGATACACGCCGCGCCGTGGCCAACGAAGTTCGCGCCGCCTTCGAGGACGTGCCGTATGTCGTTGATGTCGATGACAGTTTCGGCGAACCCCGCCCTCGGCTGCGGATCGCGATCGACCAGGAAAGCCTGGAGTTTTTCCGGGTGCAGCAATCGGATGTCTACGACACGATCAGCGCCCTGTTCGACGGGATGCCGATCGGCTATTCGCACCGCGGCGAAGGCCGCAATCCGATCGAGATCGCCGTACAACTACCGGACAGCGACCTGACCTGGAATGAGCGACTCGCCGCCACTCCAGTTCCCGCCAACACGCTGCCCGGCTCACGCGAGATCGCCGAGCTGGGTGACGTCGTCACGATCTCGGAAGAATCCGGCTCCTACCCGATCTTCCGCCGCGACGGGCGCTATGCCGAAATGGTGATGGGTGAACTGGCTGGCGAATTCGAAGCCCCGATCTACGGCATGATGGCCGTCGCGGATGCGCTCGACGGCCGCAACTGGTCCGAAGAGGTCCCACAGCCGGAAATCCGCCTTCACGGTCAACCCGACAGCGATGCCCAGATCACCCTGCTCTGGGATGGCGAGTGGGAGATCACCTATGTGACCTTCCGCGACATGGGGGCAGCGTTCATGGTGGCCCTGCTTGGCATTTACGTGCTGGTGGTGGCGCAATTCGGCTCGTTCCGGGTCCCGCTGATCATCCTGACGCCGATTCCGCTGACCTTTATCGGGATCATTCTTGGGCACTGGATTTTCGGGGCGGCTTTCACGGCGACGTCGATGATCGGCTTCATCGCGCTCGCGGGCATCATCGTGCGGAACTCCATCCTCCTGGTGGACTTCATCCGCCATGGCGCGGAGGCAGGCGAGCCCTTGCGCGACACGCTGCTGCGTGCCGGCGCAATCCGCTTCAAGCCGATCCTGTTGACCGCAATTGCCGCCATGATCGGCGCATCCGTGATCCTGACCGACCCGATTTTCCAGGGGCTCGCCATTTCGCTCCTGTTCGGACTGGCGTCGTCGACCCTGCTAACAGTGCTCGTCATCCCCGCGATCTACGTGATCTTCAAGGATGCCGACGCCCCCTACACCCCGAAGACCGCCGAGGTGGCGGTCTCAGAACCCCAAGGAGACTGACATGACTGTCGGACGTGCTGTCACATTGCTGGCCGGGACGATGGTATTGATTTCCATCGCCCTGGCCTGGGCGGTCCATCCATACTGGATCGCGCTCGCCGCTTTTGTCGGCCTGAACCTGGTTCAGTCCAGCTTTACGGGCTTTTGCCCGGCGGCGATGATTTTCAAGGCGCTGGGCCTGAAACAGGAAGGCGCGTTTTCCTGATCAGCCAGCTTGCATAACCTGTTCCCGGGCTTCGGCCAGGAACTGATCCATCTTGGTGCGGACGGTGTGTTCGGAAACATCCACGCCGGCCGCATCGAGATCACCTTTCACCTTCCGGTAGACATCTTCATGGCCGGCTTCCTCGAAGTCGGACTTGATGACCTCCTTGGCATAGGCTTCGGCGTCATCACCCGTCTTGCCCAGCTGTTCGGCGACCCAGAGGCCCAGCATCTTGTTGCGGCGGACCGTCGCCTTGAATTCCAGTTCCTGATCGTGTGCGTACCGGCCTTCAAGACCCTTCTCGCGATCGTCCATTCCGCTCATGCCTGTCTCCCTGGGCGAGGATTGTGATTTCTCTTCCGTTAGCTTGGCTGGGCGCGCAAATCAATTGCGGCTGCAGCCTATTTGCCCTGAACCATGGCTTGGAAGAACCTCGGCGCATTAACGCCTGTCGCGCTGGTATCTATCGCCACGCCCCCAAGAGGCCGCCAACCGCTCTTCATATATTGATTGACCTTGGAAATCAGGATGTGCCGGTCGGGCTCCATCACGACCATATAACCCGGGCTATTCGCCATGCGTTTCTCCACTGCTATCCGGATTGAGCGTAGGCCATCAGTGCATTGCGGCAAAGCCTCGTGCAGAGTAAGTTGCGGCGCTCTGGAGCGGCCCTGCGGAATGATTCGGGGCCGCTTGCTATTTCGGACTTCCGGTCCGCGACACGGAGCAAGGCGATGGCACGCCGCAAGATGATCTACGAAGGCAAGGCGAAGATCCTGTATGAAGGCCCGGAACCGGGCACGATCGTGCAGTATTTCAAGGACGATGCGACCGCCTTCAACAATCAGAAAAAAGCCACGCTGGAGGGCAAGGGCGTCCTCAACAACCGGATCAGCGAATTCATCATGATCGGCCTGATGCGGGCGGGCATTCCGACGCATTTCATCCGCCGCCTCAACATGCGCGAACAATTGGTGCGCCAGGTCGAGATCATTCCGCTGGAAGTGATCTGCCGCAATGTGGCGGCCGGCTCATTGTGCACCCGTCTCGGTATCGAGGAAGGCACCGCCCTGCCTCGCGCCATCATCGAGTACTGCTACAAGAAGGATGAACTCGGCGATCCGCTGGTGACGGAAGACCATATCACGGCGTTCAACTGGGCGAGCCCGCAGGATCTCGACGATATCATCGCGCTGACCGTGCGGATCAATGATTTCCTGACCGGCATGTTTGCCGCGGTCGGTATCCAGCTGGTCGATTTCAAGCTGGAATTCGGACGGCTCTATGAAGGCGACATGATGCGGATTGTGCTGGCCGATGAGATCAGCCCGGACAGCTGCCGCCTGTGGGACATCGAAACGCAGGAAAAGATGGACAAGGACCGTTTCCGCCGCGATCTCGGCAATGTAACGGAAGCCTACACTGAAGTGGCGCGCCGGCTCGGCGTGATCAAGGAATCCGGGACGGTGACCAATCTCGAAGAGGTGATGAAGTGAAAGCGCGTATCCATGTCTATCTCAAGCCCGGTGTTCTCGACCCGCAGGGCGCGGCGGTTGCCGGGGCGCTGAAGAATCTCGGCTTCGATGAAGTCGAGAATGCGCGCCAGGGCAAGCTGATCGAACTGGACCTGTCCGGCGACGATGCCGACGCCGCCAAGGCGCGCGTCGAGGACATGTGCAAGAAATTGCTCGCCAATCCGGTGATCGAGAATTTTTCTGTCGAATTGGCATAATGAGCTTTGTTCGAAATCTGTTGCGGTCATTCGGAGTAGGCTCTGGCCGTTCGGAGTCTGAGCGATCAGATGCGGCAGATGACGACGAAGACTACGCGGAACTTAGTGCAGAATATTCTGCCGACCTTGCCTATCCCAAAGACATCAAAGACAGGCTGATCAAGAGCTTTCCATTCGAATTTGAAGTGGTTCCGGGAAACGATGTTTCCCAGCGGCTGGCCGAACTCAATCAGGATGAAGACACCGTCGCGATTCTAATGGGCGATGCCGAGAAATTTTTCCAATGCGCCGAAGTCTTTGGCGGCCACGGAATGGAAGAAGTAGCGGCGCAGGATCCTAAAGAAATTATCAAACGAAGCCGCGAGCTCGACCTCGCGAGCTGGTTTCGCAACCCATTTGGCGAGAGTGAATCTGAATTTGATTCATTTTTGAACGAGATGGCAGGAGAGTGGCCGGAAGGCGACATAAGTGAATACTCATCCAGCAAAGAACCTTCGGCTGTTTTCGATACGCTGACCGGCAAGTATCTTGAACGTGCCTATATCGGCATATTCCCAGCGTCCAATTTTTCGCAAATTCCGGCTATGTTGCGATGGGGTGGATGGAATGACTGCCCTGGCCCGGAAATTCACGTTGCTGCCTTGAGCTATTGGCAGGAAAAATACGGAGCCAAACTTGTCACCTTGGCTTTCGACACAGTCGAGATGCATGTTGAGCGGCGGCCACAAACTCGAGAAGAAGCTATTCAGCTTGCTTCTGAACAATTTGCGTATTGTAACGATCTGGTGACCCAGGGCGGTGGCTCGATAGAAGCTTTGGCATCCCACCTCATGAATTCCGATTGGTGGTATTTCTGGTGGGACTAACCACTCAATCCTTAAAACTCGAATTCTGGTTCGAGTACGCGTCTACCTATTCCTATCCCGCCACATTCGCGATTGAAGCAGCCTGCAAGCAGGCCGGCGTCGAACTGGTCTGGAAGCCTTTCATTCTCGGGCCGATCTTCGCCAGCCAGGGCTGGACCACATCTCCCTTCAATCTCTACCCCGCCAAGGGCCGCTACATGATCCGCGACATGGAGCGGATCTGCGGGCGGATCGGCCTGCCCTTCCAGCTCGCGGCCGATGGCGACTGGCCCCAGAACAGCGTCCACGCGGCGCGGATCGGTATGATTGCCGCGCAGGAAGGCTGGGTCGGCGAATTTTCCCGCCGCCTTTACCTTCTGGAATTTGGCGAGGACCGCAACATCGCCGCGGACGACACCTTGCGGACCGCGATCGGCGACCTGGCCGACGCCGACCGTGTTCTGGCCGCCAGCCGCGCGGAAGAAAACAAGCTTGCCCTGCGGGCACAGGTGGACGAAGCCCTGTCTGCCGGGATATTCGGAGCCCCG
>CBDUFA010000084.1:0-6162 GCA_965366295.1 uncultured Hyphobacterium sp. | reverse complement strand
GGCCGCGATCAGGCGTTCGAAATGGCGCGGCGTCAGCCCGGTCTCGCGCTTGAGCGTGCGGATCAGATGGCTCTGGTCGGCAAAGCCGGCGGCACTGGCTGCCCGCGCCGCGCTTTCGCCGCGCGCCAGCGCGCTGACGGCGCGGTTCATGCGGCAGCGCAGGCCGTACAGACTGGGCGGCGCGCCAAACCATTGCCGGAAACCGCGCGAGAGATGGGCGCGGTGGATGCCGTATTCGCGGGCAGCGCGATCGAGATCGACCTGGCCTTCCTCGTTGAGACGGTCGCGCAATTGACGTGCCCAGCCCGGTGGGAGGCGATCGAGCGGACGCGCGCAGACCGCATGGCTCACCAGGTCGAGCGCCCGGGCGCGGACATCCGCCTCGCCCTGCCGGGCCATGACCAGCTGGCGTGCGAGGGCGATCTCGCCGGCGCGCGCGGGCTGCCAGTTCCACGCCAGGGCCGGCGTCTCGTCGCTGGCGAAATTGATCGACAGGATCAGCGCGCCGGTCTCGCTGTAGAGATTGGCATGCGCCAGCCCGGCCGCCTTGAAGCCGATATGGGCGGTCTCGTTATCGGCGGTGCGGGCGTCGGAGATCTCGCGGAACGCCCCGGCCATCAGCACCGATACCTGGCCGAATTCATGGCGATGTTCGTCCATCACCTCGCCGGGCGCATACCAGCTGAGACGAACGGAAATTTCATCGTCGAAGAAAATTGTTCGTTTTGGCCTGTTCATGGTCATTCCTCCCCTTCACCACAGAGATGCTTAGGATCAGCGTTCCGGATGATTAAATCCCTGCAACATTTGAATGCTTCAAATCACATGTCTGACATCGCGATTGCGGAATCTGCCGTCCCGAACCAGTTTTGGCCGCAACGGGAATCAGACGGGACATCCAGATGGACTTCGAAACCTTTCGCGCCCAGGCGCACCGCTTCTCCGACTGGATGACGGATTACCTCGAGACCGTGGAGGACCGCCCGGTTCGCGCGCAGGTCCGCCCCGGCGACCTGCTCAAGCAGCTGCCGGCCTCGCCACCCGGCGAAGGCGAAAGCATGGACGCGATTTTCGCGGATTTTGAAAACCTGATCATGCCGGGGGTGACGCACTGGCAGCACCCCAGCTTCTTTGCCTATTTCAACGCCAATTCCAGCCCGCCTTCCGTGCTCGCGGAAATGCTGACCGCCACGCTCGGGGCGCAATGCATGCTGTGGGAGACCACGCCGGCGGCCAATGAGCTGGAAACCCGGATGATGGAGTGGCTGCGCGAGCTGAGCGGTCTGCCCGGCAGCTTTGCGGGGACGATCCAGGATTCCGGCTCGGCGTCGAATCTCTGTGCCCTGATCGCCGGGCGCGAACGCGCCACCCGGCGCCGCGCGGCGCATGGCGGCCTGCCGGGCGAAGCACAGTTGATCGTCTACGCCTCGTCGGAAGCCCATTCCTCGGTCGAGAAGGCCGCCCGGATCTGCGGCATCGGGTCGGACAATGTGCGCAAGATGGCGCCGGGCGAGGATTTCGCCATGCGGCCACAGGACCTGGCAGAAGCGATTGCGGCCGACCGGGCCGCCGGGCGTGAACCGGCCTGTGTTGTCGCCTGTCTCGGCGCGACGGGGCTGGGCTCTGTCGATCCGATCCGGGCCGTTGGCGAGATCTGCCAGCGCGAGAACCTGTTCTTCCACATCGACGGGGCGTGGGCCGGTTCGGCCATGATCCTGCCGGAAGAGCGGCACTGGATGGACGGGATCGAACTGGCGGATTCCTATGTTTTCAATCCGCACAAATGGCTGTTCACCAATTTCGACTGCTCGGCCTTCTACATGCGCAACCCGGCCGAACTGGTCGATGCGCTGGCCATTTCACCCGCCTACCTGGAATCACCGGATGGCGATGAAATGCCGGAATACCGGGACTGGAGCGTGGCGCTGGCCCGCCGTTTCCGGGCACTGAAACTGTGGTTCGTGATCCGCAGCTATGGCGCGGACGGGCTGCGCGCGCTGGTGCGCAAGCATATCGACATGGCGAAATGGCTGGAGGCCGAGATCGAGGCGGCGCCGGATTTCGAGATCATGGCCCCGCGCCGTTTCTCGCTGAACGCGTTCCGCTACAATCCGGGCGGCCGCACGGAGGCCGAACTGGACGAGCTTAACAAGCAGCTCACCACGGCGGTCAATAATAGCGGACGGCTCTACATCACGCGGACAACGGCGAACGGGCGCACCGTGCTGCGCTTTGTTTCCGGCCAGACCTATACCGAGCCACACCATGTGGAGGCGGGCTGGCAGGCCATCCGCGAGATTGCAGCGGGCCTGGGCTAGATGGTCTGGCGCGGCAGGGGTGGCCGGGCATCGCCGTCCGGTTCAATGGCATCAATGCTGTCGCGCAGATGGATCAGGCGGAGCAAATCCGGCAGATTATAGCGCAGCGGCGTGCAATGGCCTGGCCCGTCGGACGGGCGTTTTTCCGCTTCCCAGGGACAGCCGCCCTTGCAAAGCGGCTGGACGGAGCAGGTCTGGCATTCCGCATGGGTGAAGGGATCATAATCCTTCCAGAAACGGTTGCGTTCCTCCTTCACGCCATTCACGGCCATTGCGCCGTCTTCCCCAATGCGCGCAGAGGCCTCGCCTTCGGGCAAGGCTGTCTCGTTCCAGCACCGGAAGACCAGCCCGCCGGGTGAGATCACCGCTCCGCCCGGCGCATCGCCGACGCACAGGCTACCGGCATGCGGGCGTGGCAATTCGAAACCCGGACGCAATCCCTTGCGGACCATCAGGGTCAAAAGCCGCACTTCGGCGGCGGCAAACTCCTCGCGCGAGAGCATGGTCTCGCCGAGATCGCCGCACTCGTCCGTATAGTCGACGACATGCCCGAAATAGGGGCTGACCCAGCCGCCGATCCCCTCCTCGATGATCTGGTCGATGAGCTCGGGTATGCGGTTCACATTTTCGCGGTCGAGATTGATCCGGAGGCTGATCGGGAAGCGCCCATTGATCGCCTTCAGGTTTTCAAGGATGCGCTCGAAGCTGGGCTTGCCGGCACTGGTGAAGCGCCGGCCATCATGGATATCTGCCGGCCCGTCTATCGTGACCTGCGCGCCGGAAAAGCCGGGGCGCGAGGCAAAATAGGCAATGCGTTTTTCCGTCAGCAGCGAGCCATTAGTGATCATGAACTGGGTGTAGGCCGAGCCGCAATCGTCGGCGATGTCCTGCAAGTCGGCATCCAGCTCCGCCAGCTGCCGGAACGCGGCCAGCGGCTCACCGCCAAACCAGGTGACATTGAGCGGCGCGCCGGGCTCGAGATTTTCGCGGACATGGGCGGCGACCGCCTTCAGGTCGGCGTCGGAAAAATGGCGCTTGGGATGTTCCTCGAAGCAATAGGAGCAGGCGAAGTTGCAGCTCACCGTTGGTGCGATGGTGAGGTTCAGCCTGCGTTCCGCGGCGCGGCCCTCGAAATAGGATTGGCGGACGGCTTCGCGTTCGTCATGGTCCGCGGGCACCAGGAAGCCCGCCCCGGCCAGCCCGGCGGTTTCCTCCGCCGAAGCCGCGCCCGGATTGTCGAACACGGCCGCGATATCCTCGAACTCGCTGGCCGTGACGGCAGCAAATGCGCCGCTGGCGGAATTGTACATCAGCACGATGCCGTCAAAGGCGGACGGCACGAAGCAGTTGAACTGTGACGCCACCAACTGCCGGCTGGTGGCGCTTGATGGTGGTCCATCGGGCATGATGATGTGTCCGGCCTAGCCGATCTGTATGACGTTGAGCTCGATGAAGCGGCTGTCCATTTCGCGCTGCATGCGCTGCATGATCTGCCATTGCTGCCGATCGGCTTCGGGCATCCGGCCCTCGCTGATCATGCCGGCGGACGCATTGGACGTGCAGGAATTCGAGCCACAGGTCTGCGATCCGCAATTATTCGTGCCGCACGTATTGGTGCCGCATGTATTCGTGCCGCAAGTGTTCGAGCCACAGCTGAAGACGCGCGGGTCGCCATCCGGCCCATAGGCGAGATCGATCCGGACGATGCCGGTGAAATCCTCGTCGAGTTGGGATACCAGCTCGCGGACCAGTTCAACCGTCCGCTCCGCCTCGCCGCGGGGGATCAGGCTGTCATTGCGTAAGAGGCTGGCGGCCTGGTTATTCAGAGCGCCCAGCCCCTGGCGGCGGCTGACCATGCCGAGATTTCGTGATTGAGACACCCGGCCGCGGTTCAGCTGCGGCAGCTCGCGCTGCGGCAATGTCGGCCGCGGCATGCGCTGGATATCTTGTGCGCCGGCTTTCGCCCCCATGCCGGCGACGCCCATGGCCGCGGCGGATTTCAGGAACAGGCGGCGATTCTTCTTGCTCTTGTCACTCATCGGACTCCTCCCCTGTTGGCGCGAAGCCTAACAGGGATTGGATATCTTGGCCATGAGGCGCCGGGAAATCAGGCGCGGAAGGGATCCGTCACGAGGATGACGTCCTCGCGCTCGGGGCTGGTCGAGAGCATGGCGACCGGTACGCCGATCAACTCCTCGACCCGGCGCACATACTTGACTGCCGCGGCGGGCAACTGACCCCATTCGCGTGCACCGAAGGTGGAGTCACTCCAGCCCTCGATCGTCTCGTAGACCGGCTTTGCGCGCGCCTGCAGGCCGCGTTCCGGCGGCAGACGGTCATAGCGTTCGCCATCGATCTCGTAGGCGATGCAGATCTTCAGCTCGTCGAACCCGTCCAGAACGTCGAGCTTGGTCAGGACAATGCCATCGATTCCGCCGAGCGTGACCGCCTGGCGGACGAGGACCGCATCGAACCAGCCGCAACGGCGCTGGCGCCCGGTGACGACACCGAATTCATGGCCTTTCTCGCCGAGCTTGCGGCCGATCTCGTCCTTGAGCTCGGTCGGGAACGGACCTTCGCCGACGCGGGTGGTGTAGGCCTTGACGATGCCCAGCCCGTAGCCCGCCGATTTCGGGCCGACACCGGTGCCGGCCGAGGCCTGGCCGGCCACCGTGTTGGACGAGGTGACATAGGGATAGGTGCCGTGGTCGACGTCCAGCATCGTGCCCTGCGCCCCCTCGAACAGGATCTTCTTGTCATCGCGGATCGCGGCATCGAGATCGCGCCAGACCGGCGCCATGTAGGGCAGGATATCCGGGGCAATGCCGTTGAGCGCGGCGATCAGCTCGCCGGCATCGGCCTCGGGCTGGCCCAGCCCGCGCCGGATGGCATTGTGGTGGTGCAGGAGGTCCTTCACCTTGGCCTCGAGACCGGCGGGATCGGCGAGGTCGCACACCCGGATGGAGCGGCGGCCGACCTTGTCCTCATAGGCCGGACCGATGCCGCGCCGCGTGGTGCCGATCGCCATGCCGTCATCGCGGTTCTCGCGCAGCGCATCCAGCTCGCGGTGAACCGGGAGGATCAGGCTGGCGGTCTCGGAAATCTTGACCAGGTCCGGCGTGATCGCCACGCCCTGCTCTTCCAGCCGCTTCTTCTCGTCGCTGAACGCCCAGGGGTCGACGACAACGCCATTGCCGATCACGGAAAGCTTGCCGCGCACCACGCCGGAGGGAAACAGGGAGAGCTTGTAAGTGGTATTTCCGACCACAAGCGTGTGGCCGGCATTGTGTCCGCCCTGGAAGCGCGCGACCACATCTGCGCGGTGCGACAGCCAGTCGACAATCTTGCCCTTGCCCTCATCACCCCATTGCGCACCGACCACGGTCACATTGGCCATTTCCGTCTCCAGTCAGATAAATTGCCTCACAGCAATGTGAGACGCCACGCGCGGTCTAACAGCCTAGTGTCCGGCTTGGAAGCACTCATGACGGAAGGGGAGATTTCATGATGCGCCGACTTCTGATCGCCACCGGATTTGCCCTGCTTGCCGGAGGAGCCGCCTTGAGCCAGAGCCCGCAAACACCCCCGTCATGCGACGGGCTGGAACACCGTGCCGATTTCGATTTCTGGGTCGGCGAATGGAATGTCTACGGGCCGGACGGGCAATTCGCCGGCACCAATTCGATTCGCAAGAGCCAAGGCGGTTGCCTGATCGAGGAGCACTGGTCCGGTGCCGGTGGCTCGACCGGGTTCTCGATGAACTATTACGACCCGCTGCAGGAAAGCTGGCGGCAGGTGTGGATGAGTGCGGGCGCGTATATTGATTATACCGGCGGCTTGAACG
>CBDUFA010000083.1:0-6176 GCA_965366295.1 uncultured Hyphobacterium sp. | reverse complement strand
AGGTCGGTTTTAATGTCCTTGATGGAAAAAGTGCTTATCCGACCGCGACGACTTCGCGGACTTCCGGGACATAATGCTTCAGCAGGTTCTCGATCCCCGCTTTCAACGTCATGGTCGAAGACGGGCAACCGGCGCAGGCACCACGCATGACCAGCGCGACCACGCCGGTCTGCTCGTCAAAGCCCTTGAAGATGATATCGCCGCCATCACGGGCGACCGCCGGCCGCACGCGGCTGTCGATCAATTCCTTGATTTCCTTGGCCAGCCCGCTGTCGGCGTTGAACTCTGTCTCGCCTTCAGAGCCTTCGAAAATCGCTTCGCCCGATTGCAGGACATCCATCAGGGCGCCAAAGATCGCCGGCTTGATGTGGGGCCAGTCGACCGTCTCGTCCTTCGAAATGGACACATAGTCCGCGCCACAAAACACGCCAATCACACCGTCAACGGCAAACAGCTCGCGTGCGAGGAGCGAGGCTTGCGCTTCTTCCGGCGTTGCGAATTCCCGCGGCGAATCCGGAGAAATCTCGCGGCCCGGCAGGAATTTCATGGCATTCGGATTGGGGGTCGGTTCGGTCTGGATAAACATGTCGCGGGCCAATCTGCTCTTTGGAGCCCTCACATGGCGACAAAACCCGCGCAGGGCAACCCCGGCCTATGTCAGCTGGTCGATCGACTCACGCGAAAGCCCGCCAGGCACCACCGTGATCGGGATCGGCCTCGCACCCGTCAATCCCTTGCCGCGCGCCAGAGCCGTCACCAGCGGGCCGGGGCCTTCTCCGGACTCGGCCGCACCGAGAACCAGGATCGAGATATGGTCGTCTTCCTCGATCAGCTTGGCCAGCGCGGCCCGCATCTCGTCCTCGATCAGCACCAGTTCCGGCCGTTCGCCGGTGACGGTTTCCGCGTCCTCGGCGAGCGTATCCAGCAGCTCGGTGGCTTCCTCTTCTGCCTCCCGGCGCATGGTTTCCGATACGCCGATCCAGTGATCGAAGTTCGACGGCTCGATCACCGCCAACAGGACCAGGCCGCAATCGGTTGCCTTGGCGCGCTTGGCGGCAAAATAGAGAGCCGTCCGGCATTCTTCCGTCTGGTCCGCCACGACCAGGAATTTTCGGCGATGTTCGCTCATTTGCATAGAATTGGCCTGACACGGCCCGTTCGTCCAGCTAGGAATTCGGCCGATGACCGCCGCAAGCTACACAGACCGCCGCAACGCCGCTTCGCCGGACCAGTGCGTATCCCTTGAAAGCGAACGCATTTCCGTATCCGAAGCGGGAAAACTGAAACGCGCCATCCGTTTCGAGGACATCGTTGAGGTCAGGCTGGGCGTCGAGATGGCCGGCCGTGACAGCCAGGTGGTTTGCCGGATCCGGGCCTCAGACGGCACGCTGATCGTGTTCGGATCACGCGCTTGGGTCAGCGTGGGTGCCTGGAAAAATCAGGCCGGCGACTTTCGCGAATTCAACACCGCCCTGCACCGGGCGCTGTTGCCCTATCGCGACGGAATCGCGTTCATCGAAGGACAGCCGCTCTGGTTCGGTTTCGTGATGGCGGGGCTTGGCCTGCTGATCGCCGCGCTCGGTGCCGGGTTCGCGATTTACCTGCTACTGGATGATAAACCGCTGGGCCTGGGCGGGATTCCGGGCGTCATCATCGGGCTCTACATCGCCTGGATGTTCAAACCACGCGCGCCACAGCCTTATGACCCGGAGCTCTACGCCGAACCGGCTCAGTAGTCCGACACTTGCCCCGGCGGCATGGAGCGGACATCCAGCGTGATGGGAACCTCACCGGCATTCTGGAAAACCAGCACGCCATCAACCGAATCCCCTTCGCTCACCGGGGCCAGTCCGAACACCATCAAGTGCCGGCCGCCCGGCGTGAAAACCAGCGGCCCTTCATCGGTCACGCGCTGCGGACCGATCTCGCGCATTTGCATGACGCCGTCGCTATCCATGAAATGCCCGTGGATCTCGACGCGTTCGGCACCGTCGATCCGGGCTTCCGTTAACAGGTCTTCGGTGCCTGCGGCGAGGCTGATCACAACATAGGCCGCCGTTACGTCGCGGCCTTGCGGATGCGGGCGCATCCAGCTGGCGCTGACCTCGATTGACGTGGCTTGCTCGGAGACCGGGCCCTGGCGCTCGTCGCCCATGGCCATACCGCCCATTTCACCATGAACGGAATGGTCTGCCGGATTGTCGTCATCGGGCTGCGGATTGCCACAGGCAGCGAGAACAAGGGCAGGAATGGCAAGTAATAGCGGGCGCATCGCAAGACCTCCGTGTTTCCGCCTTGCTAGCCGCGCTGCACCATCATGGCCATGCGGCGAATTAGCCCCAGAAACCGACCATGCGCTTGGCGTCCGCCAGCACCGGCGCGGCAACTTCGCGGGCCCGCGCCGCACCGGCTTCGAGAATCCGGTCGATCTCGGCGGGATCGCCCATCAACCGGTTATACGCGTCCACGACGGGCGAAAGCTTCGCAACCGCTAGTTCCGCCAGCGCAGGCTTGAACACCCCGAAACCCTGTCCGCCGAACTCGGCAATGACCGCCTCCTTGGTGGTGCCGGCGAGCGCTGCATATATGCCCACCAGATTGCCGGCTTCCGGACGGCCCTCGAGCCCGGACACCGTTTCCGGCAGCGGTTCGGGGTCGGTCTTGGCCTTTTTCACCTTTTTCGCAATCGTGTCGGCGTCATCGGTCAGATTGATGCGCGACAAATCCGACGGATCGGATTTCGACATTTTTTTCGACCCGTCCTTGAGCGACATGATGCGCGTCCCCGCACCCTCGATGATCGGGTCGGGCAGCGGCCAGAAACCTTCGCAGTCATAATCGCGCATGAAGCGCGCCGCGATGTCGCGCGTGAGTTCGAGATGCTGTTTCTGGTCATCGCCGACCGGCACATGGGTCGCCTTGTAGACCAGGATGTCAGCCGCCATCAGGGCCGGATAGGTGAAGATGCCGACACTCGCGCGCTCGCGGTCGGACCCGGTCTTGTCCTTGAACTGGGTCATGCGCTCCATCCAGCCCAGCCGGGCGACGCATTGCAGGATCCAGGCAAGCTCGGCATGCGCCGGGACCGCGCTTTGCGCGAAGATCGACGAGCGCTTCGGATCGACGCCGGCCGCCATATAGGCCGCCGCCACTGACCGCACAGCGCCCGGCAGCGCTTTTGGATCATGCGGCATGGTGATGGCGTGCATGTCCACGGCGCAATAGAAGCATTCCGCTCCGCGTTCCTGGAGTTTCACCCAGTTCACCAGCGCGCCCAGATAATTGCCTAGGTGCAGATTCCCGGTCGGCTGCATGCCGGACAGGATTCTCTGAGGGCCTTCATAGGTTTGCGCGTCGGACATCGGTTCACTCGGTTTCGGGTATCAAATGGAAGGCCCGGGTTTAGCCACGGCTGAAGGCGCTTCGCAACTCCGAAATCCGCAACCCGCCTGTGATCAGGGCAAACACGCCATAGGCGGCAAGCCCGATTCCCGATGCGGCAATAGCGGCCAGGAGACGGGATCCCAGCGCCCATTGCGTCAGGATATCGGCGTAATGACCGGCGGCATACATGACGGCACCGGCCAGCGCCGCCGCGAGCAGCAGGCGGGGCAGTGCGTCCAGCAGGCGTTTGTCTGGCCGCAATCCGCCACGCCGTGCCAAAAATAGCGCGAGCAAGAGCGCATTGATCCACCCGGCCAGGGACGTCGCCGCCGCAAGGCCGACATGTCCCCGGTCGGGCGCAAACTCGCGGATCCAGAAGAAGGCAGCCGCACCTACCGCAATGTTCAGGATCATCGAGATCGCCGCGAATACCATCGGCGTCATCGTGTCCTCCCGGGCAAAGAAGCCGGGCGAGAACACCTTGATCAACACGAAGGCGGGCAGTCCGATCGCGAAAGCCTGCACCGCAAGGCGGGTGGACTCGGCATTCTCGGCCGTGAACGCCCCGCGCTGGAACAGGCCTTCAACCAGCAGGCCGGGCATGGCGATCAGCGCCGCGGCCGCCGGCAGGGTAAGCGCCATGGAAATCTCCATCGCCCGGTTCATCGCATCATCGGCGCCCTTGTCGTCGCCCGCGCGCAGCCGCTTGGACAGGGTTGGCAGAAGGGCGACACCCATGGCGATGCCGATCACGCCCAGCGGCAGCTGGTAGAGCCGGTCGGCATAGTAGAGCAGTGCCACAGCACCGTCCTGCAACGTTGCGATCAGCTGGCTGATGACAATGTTGATCTGCGTCACCCCGCCGGCAATTGCGCCCGGCACGCCCAGCGCGATCAGGCGCCGGACTTTCGGGGTCAGGCGCGGAATTCGCAGCCCCAGGCCGATACCGGCGCGGCGGCACCCCCACCAGAGCATGGCCGCCTGCGCAATGCCGGATGCCGGCACGGCTATCGTGATCCACAGACCGGTGGTTTCAGCATCGCGTGGCGCCGCCAGGAGCACACCGACCATGATGACATTGAGCGCGATCGGCGCCGCCGCCGACATGGCGAACCGGTCATGCGCATTCAGCGTCCCGCCCATCATCGCGGTCAGCGACACCAGCAGGAGGTAGGGCATGGTGATCTGGGTGAACAGCACAGTCATGCCGAACAGGTCGCGCTGGTCGATGAAGCCCGGTGCAATGACACGGATGATCGGCTCCATGAAGACCTGCGCCGCGACGGTGAACACGGCCAGCACAACAATCATCACCGACAGCGTATCGCGCGCAAAGCGCCGCGCCTCGTCTTCGCCATCGCCCTCCAGTGTCCGGGAATAGAGCGGCACATAGGCCGAGTTGAACGCGCCTTCGGCAAAGAAGCGCCGGAACAGGTTGGGGAAACGAAAGGCCACCACAAAGGCTTCCGCGACCGGGCCGGCCCCCAGCGCCGCAGCCAGGAGCATTTCGCGGACAAAGCCCAGCACACGGCTGATCGCGGTAAACCCGCCAATCACGAATGTCGAACGCAGCAGGCGCATCTACCGGCCGGCACTGGCGCGTGCCCGCGCCAGCCCCCGTGTTTTCGCCTTTTCCTCGACCCGTGCTTCTTCCTCGGCCAGCACCGCCAGAAGCGCAGCTTTGACTTCAGCGACCTCGTCGTCGCCGGTCAGCTTCTTTCCATCCTTCAACACGTAGAAAACGTCTGTCGCCCGCTCGCCATAGCCGTCGATCCGCGCCGATTGCAGCGCCAGGCCGGCATCGGCCAGGACTTCGGACAAATCGGCCAGCAGGCCGGGCCGGTCACGGCCAGACGCCTCGATCAGCGTCGCCGTCTCGGCCGCGGTCTGGTCAATGATCACGGACGGAATGACCGAAAAGGCCGCGGCCCGCCGGGTCAGGCGCTGGGCCGGACGGGTCGGCCGGGATTTGGTGCCCGACGCCGCACGGCGGACACGCTCGGCGAGCGCGTCCCGGGCACGCTCGCGCTCATGGCCATAGGGTTGGCCATTGGCTTCCTGCACGTAGAACACGTCAAACGCCTCGCCGGATGCTGTCGTGGAAACCTGGGCCCCCACGACATTGGCGCCGAGACTGGCGAGGACCGCGACAATATCGGCAAACAACCGGTCACGGTCCGGCGCAATCATCATCACCTCGGTGGCCGCCCGGCGCTTGTCGATCCGGGCCGCGGCCGCGACCAGGTCGCCGCGGTCCCGGGCCGCCCGGACAAAGGCTGCATGGCGCAAGCGGTCTGCCTCGGAAAAAGACAGCCAGTAAGAATCGTCGAGGTCCTTGATCCAGGCTGTGGCAAAATCATCATCGACGCGTTTCAGCTTCTCGCGGAACGCATTGCGCGCCTCGTCGGCCTGGGCTTTCAGAAGCGCGCGGACCTCGGCCTCGCCTTCGCCGGAGCTGTCGCCTTCGAGCACATTCCGGGTCGCCGCATAGAGATCGCGCAGCAGCTGGCCCTTCCACCCATTCCAGATGCCCGGCCCGACCGCCCGGATATCGATCACGGTCAGCAGGGTCAGGAGGTTGAGCCGCTCGAGCGAGCCGACTTCGCGGGCAAACTCGATCACCGTGCGCGGGTCGCCGATATCCCGCCGCTGGGCGGTGTCGCTCATCAGCAGGTGCGATCTGACCAGCCAGGCGACGAGCTCGACCTCCTCCTTGGGAAGGCCCAGCCGCGTGCAGGCCGTGCGGGCCTGCAGCGCGCCGGTGAAGGCACCCTTCGTGTGCCCGAAGAGGG
>CBDUFA010000082.1:0-6230 GCA_965366295.1 uncultured Hyphobacterium sp. | reverse complement strand
GTTTTCGCTGCGTCGGCCGATGCGCAACATCGCGGTCATCATGGCCGGGGCGGACCCGGCCATGGCGGTGGCATGATGATGCTTCAGGCTGCCGATGCGAACGGCGACAACAATATCACGCTGGTCGAGGTGGAAGCCTTGCAGGCGGAAATGTTCGACTGGATGGACCGCAATGGTGACGGTTATCTGTCGGTTGAAGACCGGTCGCCGATCGAACAGCGTCTCGCAGCGTTGCGTGACGAGACTGCTGATGGTGCCATGCGTGAAGGCCGGGGCCGCGGACGCGGGCGAGGCCGCCACGGCGCGCGCCATGAACGCCGTGACGCCGATGGTGATGGCCGCATCTCCCGCGAGGAGTTCATGGGGGGTGAGCACTACATGTTCGAACGGCTGGATGCCGACTCGGATGATGTGATCACGCCTGATGAACTGGATTCCGCCGTGGAAACGCATCGCGAACGCCGCGAGAGCCGCCGGTTCTGGTGGCGCGACTAAAGCCGGGCCTTCCGGCAGGGGGACGGAAAGGGTATCGGTCTGTTGATGAGAACCGGTTCTAGTTCCGGACCCCGGTCGAAAGCGTTCGATCCGGAGGCCGATGCGGCACTGATGCGCCGCATCGCTTCCGGCGACCGGGGCGCGGCAAGTGAGCTGATGGCTCGATCCCTGCCGCAAGTCCTCGGCATTGCCCGCCGCATGCTTCGTGATCCGATGGAGGCGGAGGATGTGGCGCAGGATACATTTCTCCGGGCCTGGAAAGCCGCTGCCCGATGGCAACCCGGTCAGGCCCGGCTGGAAAGCTGGATGTGCCGGATCGCGACCAATCTGTGTCTCGACCGGTTGAGAAAGAAGCGGGAGGCGATCATGGAGTCGCCGCCCGAAATGGAAGACGGACGCCTTGCGGCAGATGAGGGGCTAATCGCGGGGGAAGCGGAGCAGACGGTGGCGCAGGCCATTGCCGCCCTGCCGGACCGGCAGCGAACAGCGCTCGAGCTCTGCCACTTCCAGGATTATTCCAATATCGAGGCGGCCGAAAAACTGGAGATCAGCGTGGATGCGCTGGAATCCCTGCTCGCGCGGGCGCGGAGGAAGCTGAAAGAGCGGCTCCTGTCCCGGCGCGAGGAATTGATGTCCAGCCTGTCTGTTGAGACGGGTTCGGCATCGGAGGTGATATGATGGACGAGAAAAGATTTCAGGACCTGGCCGACGCCTGGGGCGGAGATATCTCCCGATGGCCTGAAGCCGAGCGTCCGGCGGCACAGGACTTTGCCAAGGCCCATCCGGATCTGGCGACGACAATGCTGGCGGAGGCTGCCGCGCTTGATGCCGTTCTGGCACCTGCGGGCATGACAGGCGGCAGCGACCTGCTTGAGCGGCGCATCCTTAAACATGCGCCGCGACCAGCCTTCGACGCCGACTGGCGCCGGCCGGCGGTTGCCGCCGCCGCAGCGCTGGTGGTCGGTCTGGCTGGCGGGTTTGCCGGCGGCATCTTCGTTCCCGGCCAGGATGAAACCGCCTATGTCTCCGAATATGCCGATGCCTTTGATGGCTTGATGGAAGACTGGTCGGCCTGGGAATGGAGTGACGCATGAGCCGGGCCCTTCCCTGGATTATCGCTTTGCTGATTTCGCTGGTCGCCAACGGGGTGATGACCGGGTTGGTCCTGCACCGCGTTGTCGGCGCGCCAACGGTCGAACAGGTGTTTCCGCACGAAGGTCACCCACCGCCGCGCCGTGAAGGGCCGGAGCAGGGTGGGTTTCATATCCGGGCTTTCCTCAGGAATTTGCCGGATGAACAGCGCGAGATGGCGCGGCAGCGTTTCGAGGACGAACGGGCGACGATTCGCCAGCTTATGCTGAATGTTCGCGATGCCCAGCGCGCCGCAGAAGACGCTATCTCGGCCATTCCGTATGATCCCGACGCTGCGGAAGCGGCCCTCGACGATTTGCGGCAGCGCCGGTTTGCCATTGAAAGCGCGTTCGAAGCGATTGTTCTCGAAGTGATCGCTGACCTGCCGCCAGAGGAGCGATTGAGAGCCTTGCAAGCGGGTCGCCAGGGGCCGCCACCGCATCACCGCCGCCGTCCGCCGCCCCCGCCGCGGGACCGCGATTACTGATCAGGCTGCGTCGCTCTCACCATCGAGGATCTCGTCGAGTTCGCTGCCGGCGTCCGTTTCGCTTTCATCCGCCGGTTCGATGTCCTCGGCTTCGAACGGCACGATGATGGTAACCGTCGTGCCTTCGCCGAGCTCACTTTCGATCGTCATCTGACCGCCATGCATCTCGATGAGTGATTTCGAGAGAGCGAGGCCGAGCCCGGTGCCCTGATGGCTCTTGGAGTGCTGGCTCTCGATCTGCTCGAAGGGCCGGCCGAGGCGCGGCAGATCCTCTTTCGGGATGCCAATGCCTGTATCCGACACCTGAAGCGCCAGCCGCTGTTCGTATTCGAAGCTGCGGATCGTCACCTGTCCGTCTTCCGGCGTGAATTTTACCGCGTTTGAAAGCAGATTCAGGACGACCTGCTTCATGGCGCGCGGATCGGCGGTCAGATCGGAGAGCGTCTCGTCGAGCTCGGAATGCAGGCGGATGGATTTTTCCTCGGCGCGGGCTTTTACCAGGCGCAGGCTTTGTTCGACGATGTCGACCAGGCTGATGGGCTCCTTCTGGAGCTGCATCTTTCCGGCTTCGATCTTCGACATGTCGAGGATGTCGTTGATCAGCGAGAGCAAATGCTGGCCGGACGTGTGGATGTCTTTGACATAGTCGACATAGCGCCCGTCGCCGAGGGGGCCGAACATTTCGCGCAACATGATTTCCGAGAAACCGTTGACGGCATTCAGCGGGGTGCGCAGCTCGTGGCTCATATTGGCGAGGAATTCGCTCTTTGAACGGTTGGCTTCCTCGGCGCGGATCTTTTCCTGCTCGTACTTGTTGGCCAGCTCGGCGATCCGTTGCTGGTTCTTCCGGACATCCTCGACCGTATTGCGCAGCCGCTGTTCCGACGCTTTCAACGCTTTTTCCTGGTTTTTCAGATCCGTGATGTCGGCGCCGACGCTGACCAGGCCGCCATCGCTCGTCGAGCGTTCGGAATAGTGCAGCCAGCGCCCGTCTTTCAGTGCCATTTCATAGGCGTCGCCGGCATTGCCGCCGCCGACGGACTTGATCGCCCGCGCCGCACCGGACTCCACCTCGGCATAGCTCATGCCCGGCTTCAGTGCGGATTCCGGGAAGTCGAAGAAATCGCGGAACTTGCGGTTCCACATGATCAGGCGCTTGCGCGGATCCCAGAGGACAAAGGATTCCGACATGGATTCGAGGGCCGCGCGCAGCCGGTTCTCGGCCGCCGCGACGCGGGCTTGCGCGCCTTTGCGCTCGGTGATGTCAATGGCGACGCCGACCAGCCGGTCGGTGATGCCGTCCTGCATGTCGCCCCAGGGGCGGCCGCGAAGGTGAATCCAGACCGGCACCCCGCTGGCCTGCGCCTCGATGTCGATATCACCGGCCTTCACAGACCCGCGAATGGCGGCGGCGATGCGCTCGCGATCACGCTGGCTGAAAAGCGAGAGGAACTCCGATCCGCTCAGCATCATGGATTCGTCACGGCCAAGGATCCGGGCAAATGAATCGGTCAGGAATACCGTGTCGCTCTTGCGGTCCCAGTCCCAGACGCCGCAACGGGCGCCCTCGATGGCGAGGCGGAATCGCTTTTCGCTATCGCCCAGAGCCAGGCGGGCGGATTTCAGGCTGCTCATCTGCGTGGACAGCGCCGACGACAGGCCGATGGCGAAGATCACGGGCGCGATGAAGAGCAGGCCATAAAGGATGCGGGTCCGCGTCCAGGCACCCTGGTTGATGTTCGGCGTTCCGATCACGGCCACATTCAGCCCGTCGAAGGGCAGGGGGGCCGCAGCCAGAACCATCTCCCGTTCACCGACGCGAATACCGGTCAGCGCCTCGCCGGTTCCGGCAATCCGGTCAATCTCCGAAGCCTGCAGACCGAAGCGGGCGGCCAGCGGCTCGTTGAACAGGCCTTCCGAGCGCGGCGGCTGCATGGCGAGCGGACGGCCTTCCGGATCGAGCAGAACGGCGACATGTGCCGGATCGGCCGCTGGTAACAGGGCGGCGGCATCCAGCTGCAACAAAATGGCGCCGACCTGGCCGTCTGCCGTGCGCACCGGAACGGCCGCGGCGATCTCCGGGCCCAGATCACCCGCGCCCGCCCGGGCCAGCAAGCCGCCAGGTGATGCGAGCGCCTCACTGGCGAGCTGCTGCAATTCTTCGGGAATGTCGTCGCCCGGAGGCAGGAAATTCACCGCCTGAACTGCATCAAGCCGCCGCAGGGCATCGAGCCGGCGGTCCAGGCCGGCCGCGAAGGTCTCGGCCGTCAATGTCTGGGAATCCGCGAGGATCACGCTGAGCGCCGTCATTGTCTCGCGGAGTGTCCCGCTGGCCGCGTCAGCAAGATGACTTGCCTCCCTGGCGTGACTTTCCTGGGCCTCCAGCCGGGCCGTGACGCTTTCCTGGTAGAGCTTGAACCCGATAACCCCGCCGAACATGGCGGTAAACAGGATGACGGAGAGGACGATCCAGACAACGCCGCGCACTTCGCCACCATAGGATTTCGCCGCCTGTGGCGCGGTCCCGGCGGGAGACCGTTTAGCGTGTTTCCGGGCCTTTGCGGGCCGATCTGAGTCGCGGCGAATCATTTGGCCCAGATTAGAGAGCCAAACCGCCGACTGTCGACCTGCAATATGGGGATGGTTTACGCCGTGTTGGGCTGTGCGGGATCATCCGACCGCCGCTCCGGCCCCTTGTACTTGTCCGGATCATGGCGACGCCGGTCAGGCCCGAAGAAGACCTTGGTACGCACAAAGGGACGGGCGCGGTCAATGACCGCTCCGATCTTGCGGAAGAGATCGGTTGCGGTGATCGGCTTGGCACAGAATTCCGTTGAACCGGCGTCCCGGGCAGCAAAGACGCGGGACTTTTCCGCATAGGCCGACAGCATAATGATCGGGATGAACGGATTTTCCATCCGGTTTTCATCACGCATATACTTGATCAGTTCGACGCCATCCATGCCTTCCATCTGGAAATCGAGGATGGCGATATCGATCGACTCGCAGCGCAGGATTTCGAGCGCATCCTGCCCGGACATGGCTTCATGAATCTTGTGGACACCGAAGCCATTGAGCAGGGTGCGCACGATTTTGAGCATGTGCGCATTGTCGTCGACGACCAGAAAGGTGAGCTTGCTCAGATCAGCAGGCATACGAAATTCCCGACAGTTTCGACTGATCCAATTAACCCTAAAGCGTTAGGGGTGGGTTAAGCCGCCTTGGCACCGCCGGAGCTGGCTTCCGCGGGCCGGGAATTGATCCGTTTGAGCGTGGTCCGCGCCGCTTCGATCAGATTGCGAAGATCATCCGGAAGGTCATCAGGCTTGTCGGCTTGTTCGGCGAGTTTCTCGGCCAGCTTCATCAAGACCGGTGCCGCGGTGATCAGGCGGGCCTGGAATTCGATCAATTGGGGATTCCGGTCGTATTCCGCCCCGGGTACACGCCATCCGCCCCAATCCTGTTCGTCGGTGACGACAATCGGGAAGGTGCCCGGGAAGGGATGGTCCGCGCATTCGTCCGGTGATTGCCACTTGTTCTTGGCGCGCATCAGCCGCCAGCGGCCGGTTTCCTGGTCATCGCGCTCTTCCTCGGAGAGGTCTTCGGCGGAAAAGTCCCGGCCCAGACCGCAATCATAGGAAATACGGACCGGCTCATCCATGCCCTTCACCCAGTGCGGCTTGACCTGCTCGATCAGAGCCCAGGTGCCGACCGGGCGTACGAAGACGCGTTGATGCTTGTGAAAGACCGCCTTGGCCATGGCCATTCTCCCGTCAACTGACGGCGAAGCTAGCAAAACGGCCTTAGGGCCGGGTTAAGCTGGCCGGACAGTTTGTCGATTTCCCGTCCGCGCGCTATGTGAGCCGCGATGAGCACGCCCCTAAGCCCCGACCGCCGCTTCAGCGTGGCGCCGATGATGGACTGGACCGACCGGCATTGCCGGGCCTTTCACCGCGTCCTGACGCGCCATGCGCTGCTCTACACGGAAATGGCGACAAGCGCGGCCGTGGTCCATGGGGATGTCGATCGCCTGATCGGGTTCGATCCGGCCGAGCAGCCCGTGGCTTTGCAGCTGGGCGGTTCGGACCCGGCCGAGCTCGCCCGGGCGGCGCAGATT
>CBDUFA010000081.1:0-6266 GCA_965366295.1 uncultured Hyphobacterium sp. | reverse complement strand
GTTCAGCAGCTTGGCCGGGAACAGACGTTCGACGCCGTCGCTGTCGCGCTTGGTGTGGAGCGACGGATACCACTTCGAACGATCGGGGTTGCTCGGGTTGCCGGGATCGGCCGACAGGAAGCTGTCGGCATTGGCGGTAACATTGAGCAACGCGCCGGGCGAGCTGTCGGGCCGGGCATTGCGCGGCTCGAGCGCCTCGCGCAGGCCGGCCTCGTCGGCGATCACCGAGCCGGCCACCGTGGCACCCTCGCCGGAACCGCCGGTCGGCGTCTCCGCGGCCAGTTCGCGCCGCACCGGCAGCAGGTTGATGTCCGGATCGGCGAGGAAGCGCGTGGCATCGCCCAGCGCGATCAGCGTGCCGCCGGCGCGGGCAAAGCGCGCGAGGTTCTGCGCGCCGCTTTCACCGATAGCGTCGTCATAACCGGGCCCGCTTTGCTCGGGCAGGATCAGCACGTCGAAGCTGGACAGATCGGCGAAGGACAGGCGCGACGCGCGGATCACGGTGACCGGCAGGCCATAGCGGCGCTCGAGCACATAGCGCAGACCGCCCGCGGAATTGGCGTCGGTGCCTTCACCCCAGGCCATGGCGATGCGCGGCGAGACGATGTCGGCGAACTGGCCGGAGCCGAAATTCGGTCCGGAATCCGTCCAGCTCGATTCGAGCCCGGCATAGCTGGCGCCGATCGTGCGGGCATGCAGGCGCATCAGGGAATCGAGATTGGCCGGTGCATCGGCACGGGTAATCACCACCGAGCCGGCCGGATAGGTCTCGCCGTCCATGGTGAACTCGGCTCCGGCGGTGCGCATCGGCACGCCTTCGGCGGCGAGCCGGGCGACCAGCATGGCCTGGCCGGCATCGGTCCACGGGATGACATAGCCATAGCCAGCGGCTTCACCGACCCTGGCGGGAACCGGGTCATCGGCGCTGACCGGCGTGCCGGTCAGGTTCGGGCGGCTGGAACATTCCACCGCCTCGACATTGAACATCACCGGCAGGGACCAGGCGGTGACATCGTACATTTCATGGTCGAGCCCGCGCGTGCGCCGGTCTTCCTGGCCCTCCAGGAAATCCGCCGGCAGCGGTGTATCGCGTTCCAGCAGGGTGCGGGCGAGCTGGCCCGCCGGCTGGTTCAGGTCGACCAGGAAGCCGCCGTCCGGCAATTGCGTGCCGCACAGCGTGGTGCCCGGCTCGAATTGCGCGATCTCGATCCCGTTGCGGGCAATCAGGCGGGCGAGCTGTTCGGCGCCCCAGCGATTGGTCTCGCGGGACAGGACGATGGCCGCCGGACCGTCATTATTGCCCGCAGCGTCGGCGCGGACCTGCTGGAAGTTGCGCACGAAATAGGCCCGGTTCCGGGCCGCGATCTCGGCGGTGGAGAGGCTGGCGATGAAGTGCTGGGTGACGCTGTCGGCATAGCTCAGCGCCTCGCCATTGCGGCGGGTCCAGACCAGGCCGCGCGCCGAGCCCTGCTCGTAGGTGAAGGCCACGCCGCCCTGCAGCATGGGCCACATGTCGCCATAGCCGGGATAGAAGGCGTCGAAGATCTCGCGGGTGAAATAATCGAAGCCGAGCCGGTCGAACCACATCGCATTGTTCATGCCGACCACGTCCTGTGCCTCGACCTGCAGATCATGCAGTTCCGGGTTCACCGGCGGCGCGACGGGCGGGAAGAAATAGGACAGATCACCGCCCATTTCGTGGGCATCGACGATCACCATCGGGCTCCATTCCAGCATGGCGGCGGCGCGGCCGATGGTTTCCGGCTGGGACTGGATGAACCAGTCGCGATTCATGTCGAACAGATAGTGGTTATGGCGCCCGCCCGGCCAGGGCTGGTCGTGCTCGGCGGACCAGCGATAACCGTCCGGCTGCAGGCCGCGGGCCTGGGTGAAGGAATTGATGAAGCGGTTGCGCCCGTCCGGGTTCTGCACCGGGTCGATGATGACCAGCGCGTCCTCCAGGATGGTCGCGGTGACCGGATCGTTCTGGGCCGCCAGCAGGTGATAGGCGGTCCAGAGCCCGGCATCGGTGGAGGAAATCTCGTCGCCATGAACGCCATAGGCGAGCCAGACGACGACCGGCAATTCTTCGATCAGCGCGTCGCGGTCGGCATTCGACAGGCCGCGCGGATCGGCGAGCCGCTGCAAATCGGCCTGTACGTCGTCGAGGCGCGCCATGGTCTCTTCATTACCGATCACGGCATAGACGAGGTCGCGGCCTTCCCAGCTGGTGGCGTAATCGACGACCCGCATCCGCTCGGGCGCGGCTTCGGCGAGCGCGCGGATATAGCCGACGGCATCTTCCGGCGTGGTGATCTCGGCCCCGGTTTCGTGTCCGGCATAGCTTTCCAGCGACGGGATGTCCGGATCATAACGCGCGTCCAGCGGCGTCGGCGCGGATTGCGCGATGGCAGCAGCGGTCAGGCAGAGCCCGGCAAGGGCGGCGGTCGTGAAGCGGATCATGAAAACTCCCCCGAATGTCGTCTGGATACAAAACGGCCCGGAGCAATCTGCTCCGGGCCGCTTGAAAAGGCGAGCGTTTTACTCGCTGTCGCCGTCTTCCTGCAGGTCTTCCGGTACCGGGAAGCCGCGGTCACGCATCAGCGGCGCGATATTGGCATCGCGGCCGCGGAAGGCGCGGTAGGCATCGGCCGGATCGACCGAGTTGCGCGGGGCGAACAGGTGCTCGACAAGGCGCGCCGCGACGTCCTCGTCATAGAAACCGCCCGGCGCTTCGGCGAAGGCTTCGGCGGCATCGGAGGTCAGCACGTCAGCCCACATATAGCCGTAATATCCGGCCGAGTAGGACGAGCCCGAGAAGATGTGGCCGAATTGCGGGCTGCGGTGACGCATCACCAGCTCGTCCGGCATGCCGAGGCGTTCCAGCGTTTCGCGCTCGAACGTGTCCGGGTCGATGTCTTCCGGGTTCTCGGCGGTGTGGTAGTACATGTCGACCAGGGCCGAGGCGAGATACTCGGTCGTGTCAAAGCCCTGGTTGAAGGTGGCGGCGGCCTGGATGCGCGCGACCAGCTCGTCGGGCATCGGTTCGCCGGTCTCGTAGTGAACCAGGTAGTTCTCGATCACCGGCTCGGTCATCAGCCAGCGTTCCAGCAGCTGGGACTGGAACTCGGTATAGTCGCGCACGCCGCCATTCAGCGTCGGATAGGCGACGTTGGAGGACAGGGTGTGCAGGGCATGGCCGAATTCGTGGAAATAGGTTTCCGCATCGGTCCAGGAAATCAGCACCGGTTCGCCCGGCGCGCCTTCCACGAAATTGGAATTATTGGTGGCCAGGACGTTCTCCTCGCCATCAAACGTGGTGTGGCTGCGGAAGGAGTTGGCCCAGGCACCCGAGCGCTTGCCTTGCCGGGCGAAGGGATCGAGATACCACAGGCCGACATTCTCGCCGGTGTCGCGATCGGTGACTTCCCAGACGCGGACCGTCGGGTGCCAGACCGGGACGCTGCCATCCTCGACCGGTGTGAAGTCGAAGCCGAACAGTTCGCCGGCCACGTAGAACATGGCTTCGCGCAGATTGTTCAGCTCGAGATACTGGCTGACTTCGGCCGCATCGAGCTCGTAACGGTCCTGGCGGATCTTCTCCATGTAATAGCGGTAATCCCAGGGCGCGATGGTGATGTCATCGCCGCGGGCATCGGCCAGCGCCTGCATGTCGGCCACTTCCTCATGGACGCGGGCGACCGAGGCCTCCCAGACGGTTTCCATCAGGTCGAGCGCGCGGTCCGGCGTCTGGGCCATGCGGTTGGAAAGCTGCCATTCGGCGAAATTGTCATAGCCGAGCAGCTCGGACCGTTCCTGGCGCAGGGTCAGGATCTGGGTGATGATGGCGTTGTTGTCGTATTCATCGCCATTGTCGCCGCGATTGTAATAGTTCCGCCAGACTGTCTCGCGCAGATCGCGCTCGTCGGAGAAGGTCAGGAAGGGATCCATCGAGGAGCGGGTATTGGTGATCGCGTATTCGCCCTCATGCCCACGGGCCTCGGCGGCGGCCGATGCGGCCGCCACGAAGCTGGCCGGCAGGCCCGACAGCTGGTCCTCGCTGATATAGGTGACGTAGTTTTCCTCGTCGTGGAGGACATTGTTGGCGAATTGCGTCTGCAGCTCCGAGAGGCGGGCATTGATCTCGGCAAAACGCTCGGCATCCTCGCCTTCGAGCAGCGCGCCATTGTGGGCAAAGCCTTCATAGACCAGCTCGACAACGCGGCGCTGGTCGGGGCGCAGCGTGTCCATCTCGTCGCCTTCATAGACCGCCTGTACACGCGAGATCAGCTCGCGGTTCTGGGTGATCTGCGATTGATAGGCCGACAGTTCGGGCAGCAATTCGCCCTGGATGGCGCGGAATTCCGGGCTGTTCATGTTCGAGGACCAGATGCCCCAGAAGGTGAAGACCCGGCCGAGCGGATCGCCGGCGCGTTCCATCGCAACGATGGTGTTCTCGAAGGTTGGCGGTTCCGGATTGCTGGCAATGGCGTCGATCTCGGCGAGGTGCGCGGCCATGCCGGCCCGCACGGCCGGGGCCAGGTCTTCAAGGCGCGCCGCGTCGAAATCCGGCACGCCGCCAAAGGGACCGGTCCATTCCGCCAGCAGCGGATTGGTTTCCAGCTCGGCCTGCCAGTCCATGGCCATGTCACCGCCGTTGCCGGACTCGTCCATCGCCGTATCCGTCGTGTTTTAGTCCATGGCGGCGCTGTCGTCCGACATCGTGCCGGTATCGTCGCCCGCCGGTTCGCCGCAGCCGGCCAGCGCCAGGGCGGCGAGGCTGGTCGTCGTGATCAGAATGCGTTTCATCTTGTCGTTCTCCTAGGTCGAGAGAATGGCTGTGAATTGGAATTGGCGCGAACCCTAGCGTCACAAGGGCAAAGCGCAAACGCCACAACGCCGCAGATTGCGGAAGGTTAATGTTCATTTCCGGTGCGGCATCCCGCCCATGGGACACAACGCCACATTTTTTTTGCGGGATTTGGGTAGATAAGGTCTCCCCATCTGTGGTTCTGTCAGATGCTTGCAATCTGAATTCTTGGGGGACATTCCATGTCGGAAGCCAATGCAATGCCGGTGAGGTCGTCGGGCCTCGACGGGATGCTGATCGGCCTGATCTGCATCCTCGGCGCCTTGTGGAGCCTGATGGCGGCCGCCCGCGGAGTCGATCCGCAAATGGTCGCGCATGGCTGGCTCATGCTCGGCGGTTTTGCCGTCGGCCTTTTCCTGCTGGTCAATTCCTATTCGGGGAATGGCCGGTACGAGGAATCCGGGCTTTATCATGACAACGTCATCAAGGCGGGCGCGATCGCGACGATTTTCTGGGCGATTGCCGGCTTGCTGGTCGGCGTGGTCATCGCCTTGCAGCTGGCCTGGCCGAACATCTTCTATTTCGACGGGCTCGGCTTTCTCAATTTCGGCCGCCTGCGCCCGCTTCATACCTCGGCGGTGATTTTCGCCTTTGGCGGCAATGCGCTGATCGCAACCTCCTTTTACGTGGTGCAGCGCACCTCGCGGGCGCGGCTCGCGGGCGGGCTGTGGCCGTGGTTCGTGTTCTGGGGCTACCAGTTCTTCATCGTGATCGCCGCGACCGGCTATCTGATGGGCGTCACGCAGGCGCAGGAATATGCCGAGCCGGAATGGTATGCGGACATCTGGCTGACCATTGTCTGGGTGGCCTATCTCGGCGTTTTCATGGGCACGCTGTGGAAGCGCAAGGAAAAGCACATCTATGTGGCCAACTGGTTCTATCTGGCCTTTATCCTGACGATTGCCGTCCTCCACCTGGTCAACAATCTCTCGATTCCCGTCGATCCGTTCGGCTCGTTCAGCTACCGCGTCTTCTCCGGCGTGCAGAACGCGCTGACGCAATGGTGGTATGGCCACAATGCGGTGGGCTTCTTCCTGACCGCGGGCTTCCTCGGGATCATGTATTACTTCATCCCGAAACGCGTGGAGCGCCCGGTCTATTCCTACCGGCTGTCCATCGTGCACTTCTGGGCGCTGATTTTCACGTACATGTGGGCCGGTCCTCACCATCTGCATTACACCGCGCTGCCTGACTGGGCTCAGTCGATCGGCATGGCGTTTTCGCTCATCCTGCTGGCGCCATCCTGGGGCGGCATGATCAACGGTCTGATGACGCTTTCAGGTGCATGGCACAAGCTGCGCGAAGATCCGGTTCTCAAGTTCCTGATCGTTTCGCTCTCGTTCTACGGCATGTCGACCTTCGAGGGCCCGATGATGTCGATCCGCGCGGTGAACTC